>NZ_JAUBPR010000236.1:0-3502 GCF_036700845.1 Microcoleus sp. S13_C5 | reverse complement strand
AATTCCGGCACTGTCTTCTCCATGTGCCTCACCTTATCAGATTTTTTTGGTTTTTGCTACCCCCGTGAACTTCTACTGATTAAGCTTCTTGCAATACATCGTTAATAAATTCTTCGCGTTCTTCTTCAGTCATCGTGTCCCAATCTTTTCCGCGCTTCCAGCAAGCCATTCGTGCGTTTGCTTCGCTATCTTTAGTAAAGTTACTTAACCAGCCCCACTTGTTTTTTAGTAAAAACTCACATAATTCTGCTTGTTTTTCGCTAGGAAGTTGTTGGACTAATTCTAGGAGTTGTGTATAGGTTAAAGACAATGCTAATGTTGTCATTGATTCACCTCTCAGTAAAAATCTGCTTTTTCAATATATCATAACACAAACAGCTATAGTCCAGGACGCATGGGAGTTCAGAAACCGCGTTTTTTACGGCAATATTTGGTTTCAACCGAAAGATTCAATAAAAACCCGGTTTCTTTGGTCGGAGTGCGTAAGTCTGGTTCTCATTATCAATCAAGCCATTCCTTTCAGCAAACTTGATAAAATCCCTAAAATTTTCCCTACATCTTTAATGTAATACTCAGCAACATCAACATCTAAAGCATTACCTTCTAACTTAAGAAATCTCCAAACAGTGCCCGATGTCATAACACCATAAATTATGGGAATTTGATTGCCTTCTTTTTGATTAAACAATTGCGCTGCATACATCTCGGCTGCACACTGCCCCAAACCGCCGATTAAGTCTTCTTTCTTAGCTTCAACAATCGCAATGACTGGTGCCATAATTACAATTTGAGACTCAGACAGGCTGATTAAAAAATCACAAGCACCATTCAGCCCTTTTTCTATGTCAACGTTAAACTCTTTACCGGAAAACAAGCTAATTTTATCGTCTAGCATTCTCCTCAATTCTAGTAAAATTGGGGTGATAATCATTTCAGAACGAGCTTTTTCTGTGTTGATTTCGCTGGCTATTCGGAGGTTGTAATTGAGGGTGAAATCTAGATATTCGCTGTATCCGACTTCGGGGATATTGACAAATAAGTTGTTTTTGTCTTTGAGAGTGAAGCCGAATTGTTTGATTAAGTCACTGAGGGAAAAGTTACTGTAAGCCATCTATCGATTTTGGATGTTAGATTTGGGATTTTAGATTAATTAAATTATAGTTGGTAAAATTTCTATTTCCTCTACTTCTGTTGTAATTATGAACTTACATTAGGCAAATACGGCGGCTACGGCTTGTGGCAATGCGATGGGTACAAAATATGCAACTGGATACAAATAATCTTCGCCAGATTCATCAATAACTCGGATCAATTGATGTTCCCCAGCGCGATTATCCGAGATTATTTGGTAGATTTTTCGTACTTCCAATGATGCTGGATAGTCTTGATTGTTGATGCAAATTACAAATTTTGTTTCTAAGTTATGGAGTTTGGAGGCTGTTGGTGGGGAGGTAGAAACCGGGTTTCTTCCTGAATCTGGGTGATGATGCGTAAATTATCGCAGAAACCCGGTTTCTGAGATTGATTTTACTTTGATTATTTGCTCGTTATGTCCCGACAACCCCGTCGGAAACGTAGACAGGGCATGGCTTCGTGGTTTTGGGCTTGGTTATAAATCTTTATGAAATCCTGAAACGCTTAGATGTTACAGTCTACAAGTCTCGACGCGAGAGAAGAGACGTCATCGAACAATTGCTCAGCCACGCGCTCACGTCCGAACGGTCGCCTCCCTCACCAACCAACCCGCCGCTCGTCCCGAAGTTAGGCCCCACACATCCTTCATTCCAATATCCAAAACCAACCCCACTATACGCTAAAGCTATACAAGGGAGGTGAGCTTGCACCGCTAAATCTGAAAAAGTGAGGTCGTTGTAGCACAGCCATCGGTTATTTTTTATCCAGCCTATCTTGTCGCCAAACTTCTTCCAAACTTCCCAATTATATTCCCTAGTTCCCCCCAAACTTTGATAGATGCGCTTCTGCACGCTAAAACCGAAGCGCCCATTGCTGTATTCTACCCAAAGTTGGTCAATGATTCGCAAGTCCTCGCAGGGAAATTTATCAATACTTTCTGTATCCAACCGTCCTTCTTTCTCCCTATCCGCCACCTTCAACATCAGTGTGAAAGTTACCCCATCGGCATCTTTCCACTTTTTGGCCGCCAATAAATTCCGCAACAAGTTTATATAATCCATCCCCACGGCTGAAACTACGCGGGTAGTCTCAGGAGACCCTGGTTTTGGCAGCGGCATTTCAAAAGATTTTTGTGCTGGCTGAGGGCTAACTTTTGGTGATGGCAATACTACCTGTTTCGGCACCAGCAAATCCAACCATTCCTGCACCGACTGCGGGCGATTTTGCGGTTCCAACTCCATCCCTTTGATAATCGCCGCATTCACCCTGTCGCTAATTTTATTATCATACTGTTTTGGCTGAATAAAAGGATCAATAATCTTTCTACCGGGCGACGGAATCGGCTTGTTATCTGTGAGCATATTATACAGCGTCGCCGCCAAAGAATAAACATCAGTATAAGGGCCAAGTTGAGAGCGTTGTTCCGCAAGTTCAATGGGCGCGTAATGCTCAGTCCCCCTGCTACTATTAGTCATTAACTTTCCTGATAACGTCGCCTGTCGCGCCAAACCAAAATCAATCAAAACAGCTTCCATACCGCGCTTTCTGAGCATAATATTTTCGGGTTTAACATCGCGGTGAGTCAGGTTTTGCTTGTGGACGCAAGTCAGTGTATCGCCTAATTGCTGAATCATTGACAAAGCTTTTTGTTCCGACAAACGGCCGTTTTCTTTGAGATGGGTAGCCAAGTCAATCCCATCGATTAATTCCATTACCATACAATTGAAATCACCCTCGCGAAATATATCATAAACTTCGACAATATGGGGATGACGACACTTGGCTAAAGACATTGCTTCCTTGAGGAATTTATTTTGTGTTTTAGCAAAATCCGGCTGGAATTGTTGGAAAAGATTCAGAGTTTTGATCGCAACTGACTTACCTTCATGGCGATTTTGAGCGCGGTAGGTTTCACCGAATCCGCCGCCACCTAGGTATTCTTCGATGATGTATTTGCCGTCGTCTAGTTGTTGTCCGTCGGACCAGCGTCTCATGGCGGGTTTGTGAGGATGGAGAGGATGGTTTTGATTATAGCTGAGATGGTGAAATTTTTGTTGAGGCTTTGGATGATATCGTTTACGGTTGTTTCGGAATGATTTAACCGCAGAGGCCACAGAGGGCACAGAGGAAGAGAAGAGAGAGGTGAAGTTGAGAAACCGGGTTTTTTTACCTAGATATTCGGCATCTATCAAACCCGGATATCCCCCCTAGCCAAGAGGGCGGGCACGGGGGCACCGCCCCTACAAGGGGGGACTGGAAGCGTTCTCAAAGTCAACCCCTACTCCCCTTCTTAAGCTATGCCTTACTCACATCTTTCTTAACAAAATCCGGCTTGACATCTGGGGGGGAATGGGTAGAAACTAATTTC
>NZ_JAUBPR010000057.1:0-40121 GCF_036700845.1 Microcoleus sp. S13_C5 | reverse complement strand
GGGTCATTTTTTAACGTTATATGCTTGCTATGTAAGCATTATAACCTATTTTTATCGTATTTTATGTTTAAGTCCCGCTAATCGGAATTCCCCAACTGGATTTAACCATTTTTTCCAATAATTCCGCTGTTGGTTCACTTCCATCTTCAAAAGAATAGACGCCAAAATTTGGATCTCGATACTTGCCCCTACCGTTAATCCCAACCAAGAAACCTTTGGCATTAAAAATCGGGTCGCCACTCTTACCGATTTTAACCTCATTTGTATAGCCCAAGCTATAACCTTGAGGCAAAGATTGGGGTAGCAGCACCGAAACGAAGCCTGCGTCACCACCAAAGCCCCAACCTCAGTACCCGCAGGAAAGCCGACTGCCAACACTGGCTCAGACACCGCTCCGGGTTCAAGGCTGAATAGTGCTATTTTATACTCGCTCGCGCTGCGAAACTGAACGATCGCCAGATTCGGTATTGCCCAGCCGCCTCAGAACTCCTAGGAGTGGGTGGAGGAGGCCGTCGTCGGTGACAATTATTTGATCGCTCGTGGGCGTCGCCATAACCTGCTAGTTAGTAAGCACTGTATAGGTTTGACCCTGCTGCCGGACGGACGATCGTCCCAGAACCAGAAGATATTCCCGTCTGGATGCGTACCGCTGTTTGATGCGCCAACTTTTCCACCTCAATCGTGGGAATTGGTGATGGGATGGAAAATTTGCCAATCTTTAAGGCTGTCCGAACGGTGGGGAAAAGGGGGCAGTTGCGCCTCATCATCCATGTTTTCCCCTAGCTTTTCGCTGACATCAATGTAAGGAATTTTACTGGTTTCATCAAAAGACGGCATCCCGACATATCCTTGGCGCCAAGCCAACAAATTATACAAAGAGCCGATCGGGTCTTGGCCGGGTCTGAGAGTATAAATCAAATTTTGACACAGCCCATTGACTTGAGTCGCCGTGCAGATGACGTTCTGACCGTTCATCTGGCCTGCAGTAATGTACTTAAGCATTCGTCGGCGGCGATAGGTTTCGAGGCGTTGACTCACTAATTGACACCGAGTTACCGGATCGTAGCCAGAACCGGAGAAATAATCGGAAGTCCACTCAATCCAAGGCTCTACGGCACCTTGAGCGTTTTGGTACACCGTCACCGGCGCACCGGTCGAGGTACTGCACCAAAATCCACTTTCCCCCGGTGCTCGCCGACCGTAACTCGGTTGAGAAGCAACCGTCAGGCCGCTTAGGGCGATCGCTGTTGCCACCACAACTTTTGTCAAAAATTCCTGTTTCATGATATTTTCACTCTTTTTTAGAGGATTCGGGACAAAAATCACCGAATGCTATAACCCTCTTGACGCCCCTGTTCATTCAAGATCCGCTGACTTGGGAGTAAAGTTATTGGCGACTTGACCAGAAAACAGTTTTTTTTACGAAAACACTTCGTTGCAGCCCTTATGCCTGGTTAAAAAACCCGGTTTCTTCGCTCTTGATGCGTAAGTTTTGATATTGCTCGCGACTTGCACGTTCCCTCTAACCGCGATTTCGGCGCTGTTAAAAAGGCGCTCCGAAGCCGAGCTTAAAATGCGCGCACAAGTCGGAATTCTGTCCTCATTACTACTAATCAAACTCAGGCTTTTACCAACCGGAAAGAGGCTTTTCACCTCAGACCTTGGAAGGGATCGAGTTGCAACGGTACATCACACCACTGAAAAGGTATTTGATATCACTTACGAGCGGGGTCGCGAGCTTGATCTGCTGAGACAGGTAAGCTGCGGGGTTACAGCCCTGATGGGTAAAACCCCTCTTACTTGATCTAACACTAAAATCCAGGTATTAACAAGAACTCTTAACTTGTTTTCATCTCCGTACTGCGGGAAATACTTCTAAGTGAGTGTAATCAGGGTCTAAGTGCTTTCTACCACCAAAATTCACCCTTCATACACTGACGTTTAGTAAAGTATTAAAAACTATGAACCGTATCTGCAAACAGTTAGGATATTTAGGCGTTTGGTTAATTTTGATGGGCGGTAGCAGTTGTTCTAGCTCAGATGCAGCTACCTCAACCGAAAACCAGAGCCCACTCTCAGCAAGCGCCCCTCAGTTCCAACACCTACAGCTAACGGGAAATCAAATTGAGGCTCGATCGAGTCAATTAACGCAGCCTTCTAACTCTGTTGCCTCAGTTTTAGGCAGTGGTACCCTCTCAGTAAATACTGCCACCGTTACGGTTTATAAGGTAGATAATTTGTGTCAAACTTTGAAGCCGGAAACAGTTACAGGCCCAGAGAACCAGTTAATGTCATCGGCGGTTAATGAAGTGTTAAAGCAGCAGATTTTCGATAGTCTTGGTCTGGCTGGTTATCGCCTCAATATCGATCGCGACCTCGGAATAGCTACCGTGGATCTGCGAGCCTCCGGAAATTCGCGTCAGAAATTGCAAAATCTGTCCAGTTGTCAGATGTTAGGTTTGTTCGGGGGCGTGCGCCAAACTTTAACCAGTTATGCTCCTTGGCAAATCAAAACTGTTCGTTTTACAGAGCTTGGAGAGGATATTTTGAGCACCGTTCGAGAATAAGCTATTAAAATTATTGGAGATGGGACTTACGCAATTCTCCCCTTAAAAACAAGGGTTGGGAGAGATTGAACAACCTTCAAACTCTTTGAGATTTGTTGATACTGCTAAGTCCTGTGACCCAAACCCCGGTAATTCCTATGACACTACCTAACGGCCCCAAAGCTCCACCCCTTGTGCAGCTAATTCAATGGATCGGCGATCCGCTGACATTCATGGATAAATGTGCCAAGCAATACGGCGACATTTTCACAGCTCAAGTGAACAACGGGAAACCATTGGTGATGATCCACCACCCGCAAGCTGTCCAGGAGATGCTCAATAGCAGCGCGTTTCACGCTCCAGGCAGCCTGAATAGTATTCTCAAACCCATGCTGGGAGAAGAATCCATGGTTATGGTCTCAGGAGAAAGGCACAAACGATCGCGCCAATTATTGATGCCACCTTTTCACGGGGAACGGATGCGGAATTACGGCCAACTAATTTGCGATATAGCTCAAGATGTTGCCAGCAAGTGGTCGGTCGATCGACCTTTTCTGGCTCGCAGCGCCATGCAGGAAGTCACCATGCGGGTAATCTTGCAAGCTGTCTTCGGCCTCGATGACGGCCCGCGGTTACAAAAACTCAGGCCACTACTTGCCTCATTCGTGGATATGACTGGTTCTCCGTTGCGATCGAGTATGCTGTTTTTCGGCTGGATGCAGCAAGATTGGGGCTCTTGGAGTCCTTGGGGACGCATGAAACAGCGGCAGCGGAAAATTGACGATCTGATCTATGCCGAAATTGAAGAACGCAGACTGCAACCAGACGCCAACCGCACCGACATTCTCAGCTTAATGATGGCCGCGCGCGACGAAAACGGGCAACCAATGACGAATGAAGAATTGCGCGACGAGTTGATGACGCTGCTGTTTGCAGGCCACGAAACCACAGCAACGGCCCTAGCTTGGGCGTTTTACTGGATTCACAGTTTGCCCTCGGTGCGCCAGAAGTTGCTGCAAGAATTAGACAGTTTGGGGGAAAATCCCGACCCGATGGAGATTTTCCGCTTACCTTACCTGAGTGCAGTTTGTCAGGAGACGCTGCGAATTTACCCCGTGGCAATGCTGACGTTTGCGCGAGAAGTTCTCACGCCCGTGGAACTGATGGGACATCAACTCGAACCGGGTACGGTTGTTTTCGCCTCGATTTATTTGACCCACAGGCGGGAGGATTTGTATCCAGAACCCCTGCAATTTAAACCAGAACGGTTTTTGGAGAGACAATTCTCGCCTTACGAGTATTTGCCCTTTGGAGGCGGCAGCCGCCGCTGTATAGGCTTGGCGTTGGCGCAGTTGGAGATGAAACTGGTGCTGGCAACCATTTTGCGGAATTTCGACCTAGTATTGGCCGAGAAAAAGCCCGTACAGGCCAAACGCCGAGGGGTGACTTTAGGGCCTGCCGGCGGCGTGCGGATGACCCTGCTGGGGCGGCGGATGTCGCAGCAGAAGCGTGAACCTGTTGCTACTGGGGTTTAAAGTCGCAACAGTTGCAGCGGGCGATCGAACTTTCAGCTTTGAGTGCAAACAATTTAGCGAGAATGTGCGATCGTCCGCCACTGCCACCATTTTTTGTAGCACCCGCTACAGATAAATAGCTAGAATCCTTAACCTGTAAGCCTCCCCCCTCTCTATTTTCAAATTCTCAGTCTAAAATAGTATGAACCTTGCAAACACAGCCTGAAAGCAAAAGTGGGTGATTGCAATAGTCCTCTTGATATCTCAAAAGCCTCCCTGCCATACTTTAAAAACATATGCATACCCTGTTATTCAGCAAGGTCGGAAGCGTGTTGGCATTGCCTGCAATCTTCCGGCCTCTTTATTTTTTGGGCTACTTCAGGCATTGGGCACAAGATGCAGAAGGCAAGGCAAAAATATAAATTCTCCCCCTGGCCCCATCTGCCCCTGTCCCCAATCTAGAGCTTCTGCCTCTCATTGAAATAGAATGCGACAGCAAGTTTAAGGAATCACTAAGGAATAATTAATAACTTGTTAAATCAGCTCCTTTTGCCCTTCTCTCAATCTTCTGTTTTCAGAAATTCCGATACCGAGACAGACTTCGGGAGACTCTCCAGATCTTGAATTTCGCTTTCGTGGGCAAAAAACTCGACTTCTTTGTCGTCAATCTGGATCTGATAGCTAGCGGTAGCTGTCACAACCCGTCGCTTTTTTTTATCTTCTATTAAAACCCAACACACGACAGGCCTTACCCATCTCTCAACGTGCTGGCTTTGCTTCGTACTCCCAAAGGCATACCAGCCTTTAGCTTCAATAATTTGAAGCACTTTAAAATCATTATTTGCCATATATCTCTATCGCGTTAACTTCAGTATTCTTCTTAGATAGAACGGCTAGCTTGCTAAGCAGGGCAAAGGTTTTACCATTCCAAGCCACACTTGATAACCTGATTTGTCGTCAGGAGAAGTGGGTTGACAGGGCATTGTCTGCGTTGTGGTCTGCTAAATTTAGTGGGATCTTTTTGTACTCTCCCACAATTACCGTAAAGTATCTATACCGCATCCACAAAAATTATTCTCGCATTAGCCTCAACAGCAGCCAACTAGACCTTGGCTAGCTGCATCTAAGTGGATGCCAACTGCTTCTAACGCCTGGTTGGTGAGAGCGATCGCTATACAATCCTGTTCGGACTTTTTACTGCAATCAACTGTCCTTTTTGCCTGATGGGGTAAAACTTAACTAGAGGTTGCCGCTTTCAATTCTAAGCCTCGGCGCGCCTAATTCCTAATTAATTGTATGGTGTAGTTGATAATTGCCAAACCGTCGATCGCACTCAACAGCCGTGTCTAACTCTTCGATTACCATCACCGTTAAACTGTTCGCCGCCTTCGGTGAAGCCTACGGCGTTTCGGAACTTACATTAGAACTTCCTCCCGAAACCCCAGTGTCTCAAGTGCTCGAAAGCTCGATCGCCCAACATCCTCAATTAGAACAATGGCGCGATCGCACCCGCTTCGGTCTCAACCTGGAATTCGTCTCCCCCGACACCATCCTCCAAGACGGCGACGAAGTTGTACTCATCCCCCCCGTCAGCGGCGGGTAGGCTAAGTTGGTTAATCTGAAATGTTGCACCATTCTCAATAAGCTTTTTATGAACAGGCAAGATGCCTGTTCCACAAGAGATGAATTTTCTTGTGGAACAGGCATCTTGCCTGTTCTTGAGAATGGTGCAATATCTCAGTTAATCAAAAATTCCAGGTTTTGTAGTTGTGTTCGATCGCACGACTGCCCATTTGTTAGCCCAAAAAAGATTTATTAAGTTTTGTAACAATTCCGTCGGCAAATCATCCTTGAGATCGATCGGGCTCGCGGGCGGGCCTGACAATCTGGATTCCCAGCCCGATCATGAAAACAAGTCAAATCCTTGTGGGGTGGGCGTCCTGCTCGCCCAAATATCCAAGTTAAATACACCACTGTCTAACTGAAAAGTAACTGTAAAATCAATCCCGACTAAAAAAATCGGGTATGGTTGACGCACTAATTTGAGCGTGGTATTCTGCGAAAAGAATTAACAAACATCGCAAAACTAGAGAGTTGAGCTATGACCCAGGCGACCAGAACCCAATCCACAGCAGCAACCTTCACAGCCCTTAAGTGTAAAGAATGTGGCGAAGAGTACGAACTCCAAGCCAAGCACGTCTGCGATTGCTGTTTTGGCCCGCTTGAAGTCAAGTACGACTACGACGCCATCCGCCGCACCGTCACTCGCCAAACCATCCAAGCCGGCCCCAACTCGATCTGGCGCTACCGCGCATTTTTACCAGTCGCTACAGATAACGTCATCGATGTCGGCACTGGGATGACTCCTCTATTAAAATCCCACCGCTTGGCGCGCCGCCTCGGTCTAAAAAATCTTTATATTAAAAACGATGCCGTCAATATGCCCACTCTTAGCTTTAAAGACAGAGTGGTGTCAGTCGCCCTCAGCAGAGCGAGAGAATTGGGTTTCACAACTGTATCCTGCGCCAGCACCGGCAATTTAGCTAACTCTACGGCGGCGATCGCCGCCCATGCCGGACTCGACTGCGTAGTCTTCATCCCCTCCGACTTAGAAGCAGGCAAAGTCCTCGGCACTCTGATTTACAATCCAACTGTCATGGCAGTTCACGGCAACTACGATCAAGTTAACCGCCTCTGTTGCGAAGTCGCCAATACACATGGCTGGGGATTTGTCAATATCAACTTGCGCCCCTACTATTCCGAAGGCTCAAAAACCCTCGGCTACGAAGTTGCCGAACAGCTAGGCTGGCAATTGCCCGATCACATCGTCGCTCCCCTCGCCTCCGGCTCTTTGTTCACAAAAATTTACAAAGGTTTTCAAGAATTCACCGAAGTCGGTTTAGTGGATGAAAAGAAAGTTCGGTTCAGCGGCGCCCAAGCTGACGGCTGTTCCCCCATCGCCCAAGCCTTCCGCGAAGGCCGTGATTTCGTCAAACCGGTGAAACCGAATACAATTGCTAAGTCGATCGCGATCGGCAATCCAGCCGACGGTATGTACGCCTTGGAAATCGCCCGCAAAACCAACGGCAACATTGAATCCGTCAGTGACACCGAAATCATCGAAGGCATGAAACTGCTAGCAGAAACTGAAGGCATATTCACAGAAACTGCAGGTGGCACGACCATCGCAGTCTTGAAGAAACTCGTAGAAGCAGGTAAAATCAATCCCGATGAAACCACCGTCGCTTACATCACCGGCAACGGTTTGAAAACGCAAGAAGCAGTTCAAGGCTACATCGGCGAACCCATCACCCTCGAACCGAAACTAGAAGCGTTCGAGCGCGCCCTAGAACGCGCCCGCACGCTCGAACGCTTAGAATGGCAACAAGTTTCGGTTTAACAGCTATTAGTCAATAGTCGGTAGTCATTAGTTATTGGTTGTTAAGCTGTTGACTGATGATTACTGACTGATCGCTGATGACTAATGACTGAGGACTAATAACTAATAAATGACTACTGACTAAGGACTAAAAAAATGACCGTCAAAGTTTTAATTCCCACTCCCCTGCAAAAATTTACCAACAATCAAGCCACCATCGAATGCGCCGGCGATAACATTTCCGAACTAATTGAATCCCTGGAAACAAATTGTCCCGGCATCAAAAAAAGCCTGTGCGACGAAAAGGGAGAACCCCGCAGATTTCTCAACTTTTACGTCAACAGCGAAGACATCCGCTTTTTGGATGGCTCAAAAACAGCCCTCCAAGATGGCGATGAAGTCAGCATTGTTCCTGCTGTTGCTGGTGGCTGATTAATTTTAAAATGTAGATTGAGGCAGACGAACGCAAATGAACGCAGATAGATTTAAATAACTATCTGCGTTCATTTGCGTTTTATGAAATCAAATCTAGGTTTGTAGTAGCGCTTGGGTACTCAAGCGCTACTACAAACCTAAAACTTATTTCTTTGTTCGCAGTGCGTCAGGAAATTATCGCACTAGGAAGCTGCCCTTGCAGCAGTCCGCGGACGGCGCCGGCCCGTCACCTGATTGGCAGGGGATGGCAAGGATGGGGATGATGGGGATGATGGCGATGCCGATGATGGCGAGGATAATAGCTTAGGTGCTTCCAGGGAACCTGGAGATACTGCTGCCTTTTCCGATCGCACTGCTTCTTCAGGAATTTGCATCAGGAATACCAGCAGCGGATTGCTTTGAAGTTCCCGGCGCATCACTCGCTGAATAGCCTTTTCTATTTGCGTTTGAACTCCTACCCAGTCAACATCAACTTGCGAGTCAGCAGTGGCGGGTTTGACAAATTCTGACCAGCGATCGCTCAAAACTGTTTCAATGGTTTGAGTGATTAATCCGATCACCTCCGTGCGATCGGCTGAGGTCACTACACCTTTCAAGTGAACTTCTGGTTTGGCCACTAATTTGCCTTCCCAATTCAAAGCCGCCGCTACAGTTACAACGCCATCTCCCGCCAACTGCTGACGTTCCTTCAGGACGCTGGCTTTGACAACCCCCGATCGAGAAGCATCTACTAATTCAATTCCTGAAGGCACTGTACCGCTCACTCGTATCGAATTTTCGGTCAATTCTACGACATCGCCGTTGTCAATAACCACCATATTGCTAGCGGGAATGCCCATGCTTTGAGCCGTCTTGGAGTGCTGGATCAGCATCCGGTGTTCCCCGTGAACCGGCAAGAAGAACTTGGGACGAGTCATGTTAATCATTAACTTTTGGTCTTCTTGACAGCCGTGACCCGAAACGTGAATGCCTTTGTCGCGGCCGTAAACCACGTGTGCTCCCAGCATCATCAGTTTATCGATCGTGTTTACCACTGCGATCGTATTTCCCGGAATCGGATTAGCTGAGAAAATGACTGTATCGCCCTTTCTGATTTTCAGTTCGTGATGTTCGCCGTTAGCAATGCGAGTCATCGCCGCCATTGGTTCGCCTTGAGAACCTGTAGTTAAAATCAGCACCTTGTCTTCAGCCAAATTGCGGATTTCTTTCAGGGGTTTGAAAATACTATCTTCGCATTTGATGTAGCCGAGATTGCGGCAGTGAGCGATGACGTTAAGCATCGACCGGCCAACCACTCCGACATACCGATTGTTTTTCTTAGCCAAGTCCAAAACAATTTGCAATCGGTGTACCGACGAAGCAAAAGTCGTCAGCATCACTCGTCCCGGTGCTTGAGCGATAATTCTGTCTAAATTCGGCGCCACTGAACTTTCCGAAGCGGTAAAACCGGGAACTTCCGAGTTAGTAGAATCGCTGATCAAGCACAGCACGCCTTTCTCGCCGTACTCGGCCAGCTTTTGCAAATCAAAATGCTCGCCGTCTACAGGAGTGTGGTCAATTTTAAAGTCTCCCGTGTGGATCACAATTCCGACTGGAGTGTGAATTGCCACCGTAAAACTGTCGGCCATCGAGTGAGTGTTGCGGATGTATTCGACTAAGAAATTCTTGCCAATTCTGACAGTATCCCTGGGTCGAACAGTTCTCAATTCAGTGCGGTGAGACACTCCCGCTTCTTCCAATTTTCCGGCTAGCAAAGCCATCGCCAAACGGGGGCCGTAAATGACCGGAATTTCAAATTGTTTGAGGTGGTAAGGGATACCGCCTATGTGGTCTTCGTGACCGTGAGTCACGATCATACCTTTAATTTTGTGGCTGTTTTCTCGCAGGTAAGTCATGTCTGGGAGGACAATATTTACCCCGTGCATTCCATCTGTCGGGAACGCTAAACCGGCATCTAAAAGAATTATTTCGTCGCCGTACTCGAACACACAAGTGTTTTTACCGATTTCGTGCAGCCCGCCGAGGGGAATAACTTTTAGAGCAGATGCAGTTGTATTTTTGATCATGCGTATCCTTTGTTAGTTATTTTTGTTATTGGTCTGTGGTCTGTGGTCTTTCGTCTTTCGTCTACTGTTCGTTGGTAGGGCGATATTTTTCCAAATATTTATGGAAAACTCCCTGGCGGGTTTTACTATCCCGTACAGTCAGTTGTCTTTGGCCTTCATTCTTCTATCTTCAGTCTTTAATCCTTGACTGTTAGCTACTTACTAACACTTAATTACTAATGACTGATGACTCTGAACTAATGACTGATAACAACCAATATTCAGTTGTCTGAAAACTCGTTCTCGCTCGTCTTGCTAGCTGATACTGCTGCTAGCTGACTCAGTACGTCCTTTAACTTTTGAGTTACCTCAAGGGGGGGATCGCACAGGGGCGGACGGGTGGAGCCTACATCCCAGCCTTGAAGTTTAAGAGCTGTCTTGACGGGAATGGGATTTGTGGTGAGAAAAAGAGCTTTAAACAGGTCAAAAAGTTGCAAGTGAATCTGGGTAGCGACTTGAACTTGACCGGCCTCGAAAGCTTTGATCATCTGTTGCAGTTGCTCTCCTACCAGATGGCTGGCTACGCTAACTACACCAGATCCTCCTACCGCCAACATTGGCAAAGTTAGGGAATCATCTCCAGAATAGATGGCAAATTCAGGGGATGTCAAGCACCGAATTTGACTTGCTTGATCCAAGTTGCCACTGGCTTCTTTTACGGCCACAATATTGGGGATTTCTGCCAATCTAGCCACCGTCTCCGGCAACATATTCTGACCAGTGCGACCGGGGATGTTATATAACATTATAGGCAATTCTGGAGCAGATTGCGCGATCGCCCGAAAATGATTATATAAACCTTCTTGCGGCGGTTTGTTGTAATAAGGAACCACCTGCAAACAACCATCTAACCCTAGTTTAGCTGCTTTTTTCGTAGCTGCTACTGCTTCTGAAGTAGAATTCGATCCGGCTCCTGCGATTACCAACGCCTTACCGATCACCGCCTTTTGTACCACCTGAAATAATTCGTACTCTTCATCCCAGGTCATAGTGGGAGACTCGCCAGTAGTGCCGCACACTACCAAGCTATCTGTACCGCGATCGGCTAAATGAACTGCCAATTGTTCTGCTACCGCATAGTTAACGCTGCCGTCTTCCTTAAACGGCGTAATCATTGCAGTCAGAACCCGTCCAAACTTTACCACACTTTCTCCGATTTTAGACTGTTGATTTTTGATTTTAAATTTTTGATTTCAGATGAAAGGTTTATCTAAAATCCCCAATTTCAATTTCCTAATTGCCAGGGTTCCCCCTATTTAGAAGCCGCCGCCACTTGGGTTCGCAACAAATCTTTTTGGGCCAGCAACTCAGCTATCTGCACCGCATTTAAAGCCGCCCCTTTGCGGATTTGATCGCCAGACAGCCACATTTCCAACCCGCAGGGGTGAGAAATATCTTGGCGAATCCTGCCGACTAACACGTCATCCTTACCGCTGGCCTCGACAGGCATCGGGAAATAATTAGCTTGCCAGTCTTCTACCAGCTTAACCCCGCTTGCCTGCTTTAAGATTTCCCTGGCCTCGATCGCGCTAAAAGGCTCTGCAAACTCTAGATTAATCGCTTCCGAATGAGCGCGGAGTACGGGAACCCGCACACAAGTTGCCGTAATTTTAATCTCGTCCGTACCAAATATCTTCCGAGTTTCGTTTACCATTTTCATCTCTTCTTCACAATACCCTAAATCATTAATCGGGGTGTTGTGCGGAAACAAATTAAATGCTAAGGGGTAGGGAAATATATCTGTTTGGGGCGTTTCCCCCTGCAAAATTGCTCTTGCTTGAGCTTTCATTTCCTCCATTGCCCTTGCCCCCGCCCCGCTGGCAGACTGGTAAGTTGCTACAACGATGCGCTGTATCGGCCTAACTTTGTGAAGTGGCCAAACGGCAACTGCCATCAAAATAGTCGTGCAGTTGGGATTAGCAATTATACCTCGGTGAGCAGCAGCCGCTTGGGGATTGACTTCTGGAACCACTAGCGGTACGTTCGCATCCATGCGGAAGGCGCTAGAATTGTCAATTACCACGGCTCCGGCTGCCACCGCTTGCGGAGCCCATAACTTAGATGTAGAGCCACCGGCAGAGGCGAGCACCAGATCTACATTATCAAACGATCGCGCCGAAACTGCTTCGACCGGCAGCATCTCACTGGCAAAAGGCAAAGTTTTGCCTGCTGAACGTTCCGAAGCCAGCAGCTTCAAGTTAGAAATCGGAAAACTCCGGCTGTGCAATAGTTCTAGCAACTCTGCCCCGACTGCGCCGGTGGCTCCTAAAATGGCAACTCGATAGGATTGAGACAAATTAGTTTCCTCCAAAAATTAAAGTCTAAAGGATCGAAATCAAAAATTTAAATAACTGCAATTCTCAATATCAAACTTAATTAATGTTATGCGATATCAGCAGCATGAGAGGATAGCAATGGTGCAGTTAACCTAAAAGAGCGATCGGACTTCCCGATTGATCCGTGCGATCGTACCCAGTGCCAGTTTAGCATCTTTTGCCAATCGCCCACGCCCAATCCGCATCCGGTTAAGTTTTGCGATATATCTGCATTTTCGCAGGCGCATCCATTGACTTTGACTGGCCGCAGAGACCGGCAAGATTGACAGCACAGGGCGATATGTGCTATGGTGCATCGGCAATTAGTGGACTTAACCTCCACATTCCTAGCAGCAAAAGCTAGTATCCTCAAACCAAAACTATTTGGCAAGAGCCAAAAAAGTAGCCGGCAATGACTTACAGTCTCATCCGGTAAAGGTGTTGTAGTTGTGCCGTTACGAGTCAAAGCGTACAAAATTAAAATGCAGGCAAAGTCAGATTTGTATGTATTTTATTACACTATTGTTAAATATCAAAAAAGCCGATGAAAGTAACCCAGGAAAAACTTCCAGCTAGCCAAATTGGTCTGGAAATCGAAGTACCGTCAGAAAAGTCAAAACAAGCTTACGAGCAAGTAATTAAACAATTTGCTCGCGAGGTTAATATTCCTGGGTTCCGCAAAGGCAAAGTTCCCCGTCAAGTTTTGCTACAGCGCCTAGGCCAGACTCGCTTGAAGGCGACGGCTTTGGAAAATTTGATTAATGATTCTCTGCAAAAAGCCCTCGAACAAGAAAAAATTGCCGCAATTGGCAGTTTTGAACTTCGCACCGAGTTTGAAGAATTACTAGCTAAGTTCGATCCAGAACAGCCTCTGATTTTTTCGGCGAAGGTTGATGTGCAACCCGAAGTGAAAATGGGTCAGTACACAGGTTTGCAGCTTCAAGCAGAAGAAGCTAAGTATGATGAGGCTCAGGTAGATGAGGTACTGGCAAAATATCGATCGGACAAAGCTACTTTAATCCCCGTAGAAGGCCGGCCGGCTCAGTTGGGAGACACGGCTTTGGTTGATTTCTCCGGTAGATTTGCCGAAGCACCGGAAGGCGAAACTCCCGCAGAAATCCCCGGCGGTGAAGCAGAAGACTTCCAAGTAGAATTGTCGGAAAATCAGTTTGTACCGGGCTTTATCGAAGGCATGATCGGAATGAATCCGGGAGAAACTAGAGAAGTTTCTGTGCAGTTCCCAGATGAGTATAGCAGTGAAGAATTAGCCGGAAAACCCGCAGTCTTTACGATTACTCTCAAAGAACTTAAGGAAAAAGAATTGCCGGAGTTGGACGACGACTTCGCCCAAGAAGTCAGCGAGTTTGAAACTTTAGCAGAACTGCGCGAATCGCTAGAAACTCGGTTTAAAGCAGACCAAGAAAACAAGACATCAGCTAATAAGGAAAAAGCTATATCAGCAGCACTCGCGCAGCTAATAGAAGTGGAAATTCCTGAAACAATGGTCGATCGCGAAATCGATTATTTGTTGAATCAACAAGCCCTCCAATTGAAAAATTACGGCATAGATATCAACCAACTGTTTACTGAAGAAAATATGGGCCCGATGCGGGAACGCTCGCGCCCGGAAGCAATCGAGCGCCTCAAGCAGAATTTAGCTCTGGCAGAAGTAGCCAAGCTGGAATCCTTATCTGTTGAACCAGCAGAAGTAGCAGCAGAAGTAGCAAAAATCAGAAAGCAGTTTCCCAAAGGAGATTTTGATCCCCAAAGGTTGCAGGAATTTGTAGCAGAAGACTTGCTCAAACAAAAAACCCTGAAATGGTTGGAAGAAAAAGGAACAATCGAACTCGTACATGAAGGCTCTCTGACTCCTGCTGCAGAAGAATCAGAAGAATCGGACGCTGAAGATTCAGCAGAAGCAGCCACGAGCGTTGAAGTGGAAGTCGTAGGCGAAGAATAGAACTTAATGTCTTCAAATGTCCTAATTGGGGGCATGAAATCAACCGTGATTTTAACGGCGCACCTGAGCCTTAACTACAAGCTTCGGGTGCGCCTGATCCTCACTAAAAGCTCGGGGTGTCCACTAGAAGCAGCGATGATTTACAACTGAGTATTTTAACTCATTCACCCCGCGAGCCTTGCGAGTCACTCCAGCGTTGCGCCCAGCGCAGAAAGCAATTTCAGAACTCAAAACTCCCATTCCCCCGATATCCGTTCAGAAGAGGCATAATAGTTAAAAGCTGGCGGCTTAATTTAAAGCTTTCATCAGCAGCAGCAAATTGTCTAGAATCCTTGACTGGTGTCTTATGGTTGTATCTCAATCTTCCAATTACCTAATTACAAGCTATAACGATTTTGATGTCAGTTCCAGCCCCAGCAATGTAGTGCCGATGGTACTAGAACAGTCGGGGATGGGCGAGCGGGCTTTTGACATTTACTCGCGCTTGCTGCGGGAGCGAATTGTGTTTTTAGGAACTCCCGTAACCGACGAAGTTGCTGACTCAATAGTGGCTCAGCTATTGTATCTGGATGCCGAAGACCCAGAAAAAGATGTCCAAATGTACATAAATTCCCCCGGCGGCTCGGTGACGGCCGGCATGGCAATTTATGACACAATGCAGCAAATCCGCCCGGATGTGGTGACGATTTGTTACGGTTTGGCAGCGAGTATGGGCGCATTTCTACTGACAGCAGGAGCCCACGGTAAGCGGATGTCTCTTCCGAGTTCCCGGATTATGATTCACCAGCCGCTTGGAGGCGCTCAAGGTCAAGCAGTTGATATTGAGATTCAAGCCAAAGAAATCCTTTATCATAAGCGTAAGCTGAATCAACTGCTAGCGCACCACACAGGCCAACCGATCGACAAATTAGAGGCTGATACAGAGCGCGACTTTTTTATGTCAGCCGAGGAAGCCAAAAATTACGGTTTGGTCGATCGAGTTATCGCTAAGGAAAACCTTCCGACGGCGGGAGAGAATGTCACTGCACTGAATTAAGAGGCTGTTATGTCTAAGTACGACTCCCATCTAAAATGTTCGTTTTGTGGCAAGTCTCAAGAGCAAGTACGCAAGTTGATCGCAGGGCCAGGGGTGTATATCTGCGACGAATGCGTAGACTTGTGCAATGAAATTTTAGATGAGGAGTTGTTTGATTCGAGTGCAGTGCCCGCAGCGGCGGTGGCCCCGAAGCAGGAAACGACGCAAAAGCGCCGCGCTACTTCGGGCAAAAGTATGTCTCTGAGCCAAATTCCCAAGCCGAGGGAAATTAAAAACTATCTCGACGAAAATGCGATCGGGCAAGATGAGGCGAAAAAGGTGCTCTCGGTGGCTGTTTACAACCACTACAAGCGCCTCAGCTTTATCCATGCCAAAAATAGCGGCAAGCACCCGCCGGAAGAAGTAGAACTGCAAAAATCGAATATTTTGTTAATCGGGCCGACGGGCTGCGGCAAAACTCTGCTGGCTCAGACTTTGGCGGATATGCTAGACGTGCCGTTTGCGGTGGCTGACGCGACGACGCTGACGGAAGCGGGCTATGTCGGGGAAGATGTGGAAAATATTTTGCTGCGGCTGCTGCAAGTGGCAGATATGGACGTGGAAGAGGCGCAGCGCGGAATTATTTATATTGATGAAATTGACAAAATTGCCCGCAAGAGCGAAAATCCTTCGATTACCCGGGATGTGTCTGGGGAAGGCGTGCAGCAGGCGCTGTTGAAAATGCTCGAGGGGACGATCGCCAATGTACCTCCCCAAGGCGGCCGCAAGCATCCCTATCAAGACTGCATCCAAATTGATACCAGCAATATCATGTTTATTTGCGGCGGCGCTTTTGTCGGTCTGGAGAAAGTGATAGAGCAGAGAACTGGCAAAAAGTCAATGGGTTTTATTCAGCCCGGAGAGGCTCAGCCGAAGGAAAAGCGGGCTGCTGATGTACTCAAGCAACTGGAACCGGATGATTTGGTGAAGTTTGGGATGATTCCTGAGTTTATTGGGCGGGTGCCGGTGGCGGCGGTGTTAGAGCCCCTGGATGAGGAAACGCTGATGGCGATTTTGACTGAGCCGCGCAATGCTTTGGTTAAGCAGTATCAAAAGCTGCTGAAGATGGATAATGTGCAGTTGGACTTTAAGCCGGATGCGATTCGGGCGATCGCCCAGGAAGCATACCGCCGCAAAACTGGAGCGCGGGCGCTGCGGGGAATTGTCGAAGAATTGATGTTGGATGTGATGTACGAGTTGCCGTCGCGCAAGGATGTTGCCCGGTGTACGATTACTAAGGAAATGGTCGAGAAGCGATCGACGGCTGAGTTGTTGGTACTTCCGTCTTCGCTGCCCAAGCCAGAGTCAGCTTAAAAGTAGATATTCACAATCACTAGGTGACTCTAATTCAACCTAAAACTTTTAGGGTATTAAGAAACCTGGAAGGGCGGCCACTCTTAGCAACGCCCCTACTAAAAAAACCGGGTTTCTCGGTTTTTTTTAGTGATCTACTTACCAATCTATAAAATCATCCTCACCTAACTCAGAAGATAACTCTGGAAAATCCGGTTCCGATTCCAATCTAAAAGTTTCCGCCTCCCAAATCTCCAAGTCATTCGACAAATCGACTTCTTCCCCGTCAAACATATCAGCCAATTGCCTAGCCGTATTCGCGACATATTGAGCGTCATCACGCACCGCTATAGCCTGAGCGTTAAAGTCATTTTGAGAGTCTGTAGAGACGTTTGTGGGCGATCGCGATTCGGAAATTGCCGGCACATTAACGGCGGTATTTTCAGGCGCTGGCGGGTGTTTTTGTTCTTCTCTACCCTTCCCCAAAAAATCATCTGTAATCTCAGAAGCCGCCGAGTTCTGCACCTGTTGGCCAGCATCATCCGCAGGATTATCATTCCTGGGATTTTCGCCAACACGTCCGTTAGAAGTGGGCAAATCCTTGGCGCGGCAACTATTAGTTTCAGCGGGATTTGTCAAGCCCACTTTTACTGTTACTCGACGGTTAAAAATTTGCACAAAAGCTTCTTCAATATTAGCTACTTTGTCTTTAACCATATTGAGCAACGGCTGCGAACTAATCTTAACATGAGCAGTATTATTGCTAAAAATTACTAGCTGTCCATGTTGGCGAAGCAGCGATTGAGTTCCATGCGGCCGCACGCGGTCAAGTACCTGTTCCCACACTCGATTTAAATCGATTTCATCGGCTGAATTAGTGGGTGAATAATTTGTTTGATTCGTTTCAGCAGTTGGTACAGGTACGGGAATCGGTGCAGGAGGTGTGCTTTCTATCCGATTAGCCACAGGCTGCGACTGAGGCGGAGGATTTTGCGAATTGGGAACTGAAGATGGTTCAATATTGGATGTCTGGCTCCCCCCCGATTGTAGGGGCGGTGCCCCCGTGCCCGCCCTGGGTTGGTGGGGGTGATTTTGTGGTGGTTGAGCAACATTTTTCGCTGGTTCGGCTGTTGCTTGTGCCTGAGTTCTAATTGCTGAGGGCAATAATCCCAATAGCGTTACTTCCAGCCACAAACGCGGCTGAGTGGTGTTTTTAATTTGCACTTCGTGGGTTTGCAAATGTTTCTGACCTGCCAAAATTAACTCGGCATCCCAATTGCGGGCAAAATCCCCCAGTTTTTCCCAAGTTGCAGATGTTAAAGCTACTAAATCTGACCGCTTTGGTGCAGCTTTGGCTATTAGCAAATCTCGGTAAAAGCTGGCGAGACTTTGAAGGACGATTAGCGGTTCCCGACCGCGATCCATGAGGTGGCGAGTCATGTCTATTAGTGCTGTAGCGTTATCTTTATCAATAGCTTGCAGCAAATCCATTAAATCATTTTCGGGAACCGCGCCGACTAAATCCCAAACTTTTTCGACTGTTACTTGACCGGGAAATAAGCTCAGTTGGTCGAGCAAACTTTCGGCATCTCGCAGACCTCCTTGGGCAATTTGAGCAACCATTTGTACTGCATCACTGGCAATATTGATATTTTCTAATTGGGCAATTTTGTGCAAGTGAGCAATCATTGCTTCGAGTGGGATGCGGCGAAAGTCAAATTTTTGGCACCGAGAAATAATAGTTGGTAATACTCTTTGTGGGTCGGTTGTTGCGAGGACGAATACAACGCGATCGGGCGGTTCTTCTAATGTTTTGAGTAGAGAGTTGAATGCCTGGGTGCTTAGCATATGGCAATTATGAACCAGAAGACCGTTAGCGACAAAATTGTGGTTGTCTTCTACTTCAATATCATAAACTCTCTCGACCCCAGCGACTTTTACAGATTCGACTGTCTCCAAACTTGTAATCCATTGAAGGGATTGAATACTTTTTAAAGTCTGATACCCATTTTCTACTGGTTTCAGCACCCATGTGTATGTAGTCGTAAGTTTTACAGGTGTTAGACCTTGTGTAAAATTTAGTTGTTGTTGGGTATCCCAAACCTGTAAGCCAATTGGCAAGAAGTTGATTTTCTGCCCTAGAATATCCTTCTGTATGAATTTGGATGCTTGGACTTCCTTCTGGGGAAATGCTGAGTGAGCCATCATCCATGTACCACCAAGCAAGTCCTTCTGGAGTGACGCGATCGAGCCAATCCATTGTGACGTATTTTCCGTTTCCGTTGGGTTTAACAGCGTCAAAGACATCTCTAAGTTGGGGATGGCAGACTGTGTTGCAACAGACTGATATATTTCCGTATCCTCGGTTAGGTGTAACTCGTAACTTTGGTCGCAGTGTCGAAAGGCAAGAAGCTTTGTATTCCAACCATTCCCGCTGCTTTTCTCCGTGTGTCCAGCCCAATCTTGGAAATCGGCTATATTTATTTGGGTAGGTGATAAAACCGTCTCCAAGCAATGTTCCGTAGATGAGTCCGAGTGTTTCTGGTTGCAAAACTTCGGCATTTGCCAAGAACTTTTCCGTTCTTGCATCCCAAAGTCCATGTCCTTTTTTATACGGATGTCGCTGCCAATGAGACTGAATGCTCTTAATCCCTTTGCCTTTTTTTTGTAAAAAGTCTGGTATTTCGAGTTGTTCTCCACAGCCACACGCACAGAGAGGTTGGATGGCTTGAGCCTGTTCGAGAATAGAGGCAAAGTCGTAGGATTTTTGTCCGTAGGTATTCCCGTAAAATTGATGTCCTCTGGCAAATCTCCGCAAGCGTCCATCTGTTCCAATTTTGTGAATGACGGTGCCGCACCCACATTCACAGGGGATAGTATCTTCACTCCTTCTTTTACGTCTTTTGCTCGTATCCATCCCTGTTCTGTCCTGATTGGATGATTGCCAGTACATCTGATTTCTCGGTTGGCGGTTTTAATCACCAGTGTTTGTTTTTCCCCTCTGTCTAACCACCTCAAAACTTTTTTAAATTCCCAAACTTCTGAAGTTTCGTTATAGCTGAGAACTTGTTTTCCTTTGATGTTAGGATTGTCGATCCGCATCAGACCTTCGCTAGTTTTTACCTGAGAATCACCGATCAAACACTCGTCTATTACATAGACTTTATAGCGGCATTGTACGGGGGCAAATTGAGCTCGTTCGATCAAATCCCGAATGTTATCTACTCCGGTGTTGCTGGCGGCGTCAATTTCGATGACATCTAGTGTTGAACCTCGGGCAATTTCTTGGCAAACGTTGCATTTGCCGCAGGGTGTCGGGGTGGGGGAAACCGTAGAAATACAGTTGAGGGATTTGGCGAAAATTCTGGCACTAGAGGTTTTACCTGTGCCTCTGGGGCCTGTGAATAGATATGCTGGTGCTATGCGCTCTTGCAGGATGGCGCTGGTGAGGGTTTGGGCGATCGCCTCTTGACCGACTAATTCGGCAAATGTCTGAGGGCGATATTTGTGGTGCAGGGGTTCGTAAGTCACGATCGAATATTGGTGGTATTAGCTGTAATCTTAGCTAAGGAGACGTTGTTCGATCGCAAAGAGAGCTCGACTTTCATAGCAAGCCGCCCGGTCGTCGGCTGGCAAGGCGGGAGTGAGCCAACAGTAGGAATTAGCACCCTCCTAACGTCCGCCCCTCGATCATCCGGGCGATCGGCTGTTCTCCTTGATGTTTTCCGCTGCTCGCTCCCAGAGTTACTATTAATTTATGTGTATTTCTTTTTATTTTCCGAGAAACGGATACCGCCGAACAAACATTTTTTTTAGCTGTATAGGTATAATATATTACAGACAATTCACCATTTCTATTGGCCAGTACCAGCGGGCGATTTTCCGATATTTCGGAAACCTGCTTGCAGTTAAAGATAAAGTATTAATTAGAGGGTGCGTGCTCCAGTTGCAGAAATCCAGTTGTACCAAGATGATGGTGGAATGATGTCAATGTTGGTTGATCCAGTTGCACTACCAGCTCTACTCTGGAGTCCTGTATAAATATAGCGTCAAATTTTACCCTTTAAAAGCCCATGTCAACCCAAATAATCCTTGTAGAACCAAGGTTGGCAGTAGCCCCTCCCAAACCTAAAAAGGCTAAACCCGGAGATCCGTCCTCAGACCAACTCTTAATGGGAGGGTCGGGATTACTGTTGTTATTGCTTATCGGTTTAGCGGTGTTTACCAAGCTAAAACTCGACGATTTGAGTAAAAAGCTGAAATTTGAGGAGTTTAGAAATCGAGAACTCCAGAAAAAATACAAAATGGCTCTGGAAACCATGTTAAAGATGGAAAAGAATCCCGACCTTATCCACTCGCGAGACTTTAATTTAGATTACCTGAGAATGCGAATGGCGGAAGAAGTATTTCACTTTGCCATTGTGAACCAGATTAAGGTAAAAGTCAAAGAGAAAATTAGTATTGCCCTGCGTCCGACTCAGGGGGCAGTGGGAGATAAAAATGGCAATGCGGGCAGCGGCAGGCAAGTGGATTCGATGTTTGATATCGAATACGAAACTGGCGATCCGGCGGTAAAAATAGAAAAACGTGTGCTGTTTCGGATTCAAATTAAGCTGATGAAACTGCCGACTCAGGCAACATCGGCGACAATTAATCAAATTATTGACTGTTTGGAAACTTATCTGAGTCCTTCAGACGACCACGACAGTTGGCAGCCGACAATTCAAGGTCGCATAGTTCATATTGAGTGGGATCAAAAAGCCAAGCCGACGCCGATGTTGGTGCTGGAACAGTCGAATGAAGGGGTGAATGTTACCTTTAGGACTACGAGAACGCCTGCTGGTAGACCTACAAATGTCAATGATAGCCAGTTGGTAGGAGCTAAGGGTCAAAAAAGTGGCAAAAGTAGTTCTAAAACGCCAGCCAAAGGTGGAACGAAAAGTCCGGCCAAGGTAGGAGGAAAGCGTCCCGGTTCTCGGAAATAAGTTGAGGTGGATTAATATTATTTTCCCGAAAGAACGCCTGTGGCAGCCGCTGTTGATGTATCTTGTGCGAGGTAGCCGTCTTCCATGTGAATAATGCGATCGGCTATGTCTAAAATGCGGTTGTCGTGGGTAACAAGCAAAATAGTGCAGTGCTGTTCTTTGGCCAAACCTCGCATAATTTCTACCACATCTCGACCTGATTTACTGTCTAGGGCTGCTGTGGGTTCGTCTGCTAATACTAATTTCGGCTGGCTGACTAATGCGCGGGCGATCGCAACTCTTTGTTTCTGTCCGCCAGAAAGACTGTCCGGGTAATAATCTATTCTTTCTCCCAAGCCTACAGCTTGCAGCATTTGCTCTATTTTATCATTAGTTTCTTGGGGAGAAAGATGACTGTGCAGTTCTAAAGACATTTGCACATTTTGCCTAGCTGTCAAGCATTTGAGCAAATTGTGAGCTTGGAAAATATAGCCGATGTCGCGGCGGATTTTAACTAATTTATTTTTCCCAGTTCCCCGCAATTCTTGGTCGAGAATTTTCAGACTACCTTCTTGGATCGATCGCAAAGCTCCAATCAAGGTTAACAATGTTGTTTTACCAGACCCCGAAGGCCCTGTCATCAGCACGATTTCGCCCGGATAAATGTCTAGGTTGATATCAAATAAGGTCTGTTTGCGAAGTTGTCCTTCGCCGAAGGAATGATTGAGATTTTTAATTGAGACAACTGGTAAAGTATTCATTGGTGATTTGTAGCTGTTAATTCGTAATTGGTAATTCCTTCTTCCTTCTTCCTGACATCCGTTACATCCGTTACATCCGTTACATCCGTTACAGAATCCGTTGCCGAACTTCGTTCTTCCTTCGTTAAAAAATATCCGCCGGGTCAGCCGCCTGCAACTTCCTAACTGCGATCGCCCCGGACACAGAACACATGACAACTGTCATAATAAAAACAGTCATAGCTTTCGCCAAAGTCATATACATCGGCAAACTCGTAGCACTTCTCCCTAAATTGTACAGCACCAAAGAAACTCCAAACCCTGGCAAATAGCCAAGAATTGCCAAAATCAAAGCCTCTTGAAACACCACACCCAAAAAGTAAATATCCTTATATCCCATCGCCTTGAGCGTAGCGTATTCGGGTAAATGATCGGTAACATCAGTATAAAGAATTTGATAAACAATCACAATCCCAACGATAAATCCCATTGCCGCGCCGAGAGTGAAAACAAATCCGATTGATGTACTTTCCTGCCAATATTTTTTTTCAAAATCTACAAACTCTTCTTTAGTAGAAATTCTCACATCGTTCGGCAAAGTTGCCCTCATTTTATCAACAACAGCCTTAACATCTGTTCCCGGCTGCAAGTGAACAATACCTATATCGATTAAACCTCTTGTTCTCCGCGTCGAAAAAATCCGCATAAAGTTCAAATCGCTGGTGACAAGATTTCCGTCGGCACCGAAAGAGGCCCCTATAGTAAATAAACCATCTACCCTAACGCGGCGATTGTCAACTTCAGTTTCAACAACTTTTCCCTGCTTGAAATATTCCACTACCGGCCCAAACTCCGGGCGGGAAGCTTGGTCAAATAAAACCACATCCGAAATTTTGATTTTGTCCAAATTATTTTGGATTTCAGGCATATCAAAGATGGGATGAGCGGGGTCAAAACCGATTACCATCAATTGCCGAGTATTTCGCTGGTTGGGGTCGGGGTTTTTCCACAATCCAAAGCCTAAATATACGGGACTAATTGATCTAACGCCGTCAAAACTCAAAGCTTGATACAAGCGACGCTGGGGAAAACTTTTCATGGCTATTAAAGCCGTAGACTGGGTGCTGGTGATAAAAATATCCCCTTTTAACTTCGAGTGAAAGGTGATGGAGCTTTCAAATAGCGCGTCTCTAAATCCGAACTGCATAAACATTAGCAAGTCGGCAAATCCAATGCCGGCTAGCGCAATTACTAAACGCATTTTTTCGCGGGTTAACTGTGCCCAAGCTAGCGGTATTTTTGCCATACAATGAAGGAAGAAGGAAGAGGGAAGAAGGAAGGAGGAAGGAGGAAGAAAGAAAAGGGAATAAGGAAGGAGGAAGAGGGAAGAACGAGTAATGAGTAACAATATCGAGCGCTCCTCTGACCAATTACAAATTACAAATTACCCATTTTAAATGTCTATTTTTACTTCAACCTGCAAGTTTGTCAGGGTTGCAACTTTTTTGCTCGATTCCGGATCGAGGCGAATTCTAACTTCGATAACTCTCGCGTCAGTGTCGGCGGCGGGGTCTGTATTAAGGACATCTTTTTTGCTGATTTGTTTGCCGATGCGAGCGACTGTTCCTTCCAAAGTGCCTGCAAAAACCGGGCTGCTGACTGTTGCGCGCTGGCCGTTTCGCACTTTGGCGATGTCAGTTTCGTAAACTTCTGCTATGGCGTACATTTGATCGGTGCCGCCTAGTTCTACGATGCCGTCTTGAGTGTTGACACGTTCTCCTTGTCGGCTGTGAACTTTTAGGATGTAGCCGGATACGGGTGCTTTGACGTAACTTAAGTTTAAGTCTACTTGAGCTTTTTGTTTGGTGGCGATCGCACTTTCTACGGCGGCTTGGGCGGCTTGCACGTCTTCGGGACGGACTTCGGCAATTTGGTCTAGATTTGCTTTGGCTTGATTGATTTGTTCTTCGCCGGTTTCTGCTTTTTGTTTGAGTATTGCTTCGGCTTGATTAATTTGTTCTCGTCCTGTTTCTATCTTTTGATTTAAGGTTGCTCTGGCTTGGTTAATTTCCTGCCTACCTGTTTCTAACTTGCGTCTGAGATTGGCTCGGGATTGATTGATTTCTTGCTTGCCTGTTTCTACTGTTTGTTTGATTGTTGCTTTCGTTTCGACTATTTGCTCTTGCAGTGTTTGCACAGTTTTTTCTAATACAGCTTGCGCTTCTTTGACTTTGTGGCGAGCCGTCTCTACTGCTAAGCGTTTGGTGTCGTATGCCGAAGCAGAAATTGCGCCTGTTTCGGAGAGTTCTTTGTTGCGTTGTTCCTCGGCTTCGGCGTTTTTCAATTCGGCTTTTAGCCGATCGACTGTAGCGTTTTGAGAGGCAATTTCCCCACGCAATTGAGCTTCTAGCCTAGCCAATTTGGACTGCTGCACCTCTGTTTCTCTTTCTAGTTGTGCCACCAATTTGGCAAGATTAGCTTGTTCGGCTTCGGTTTCTCTTTGCAGTTGTGCTTCAAACTTGGCGACGTTAGCTTGTTCGGCTTCGGTTTCTCTTCGGAGTTGAGCTTCTAAGCGGGCGACATTGGCTGCTTCGGCTTCGGTTTCCCTTTGCACTTGTGCTTCAAACTTGGCAACTTCTGCTTTTTGAGCGCCCACAACGCCTGTTTTTGCGCCTGCTTGAATTTTCGCTAAATCTGCTTGTTTGACTTTGACTTCTTTGTCGGCTTGTTGGAGGATTGCTTGGAGTCGATCGCGCGTATCGAGAACTGCTATGATTTGTCCTTGACTGACTCGATCGCCCTCTTCCACCTGCAACTGTTCAATTCTTGCTCCCTCCGACGCAGAAGGGGCGGACAATTTGATAACTTCCCCCTGGGGAGTCAACCTACCCAAAGCGGTAACGCTGGTGCGGGTGGAGGCGGGAGTTGCAGCAGCCGTTGCAGCCGCTGCCTTTAACTCTTCGGCTTTCCTAATTTGAGATACTTGCCAAAAACCGACTCCTGTGGTTATGAGAGTGGCCGCGATCGCTAAACCGATGATTCCTCGCCCTGGGGGTTTTAAAAATGATTTATCCTTGACCCGTGATTCCTTTCCCATTACTTATAAAGTAGGTGATTTCCTAATTAAGTTTTGCCCACCTACTATTAAGTATTGTAAACCAAATTCAGCTATTTAGGAATATCAAAAAGCACCTCGGTCATGTAATGTTCGGCCCAATCTTGACCGAAAGCTTTTTCGAGTACGCGACGGGTTTTGTCGTTTTGCTGCTGCTGGGTGCAGTAGTAAATTTGAGCGTCGAGAATTTCCGATGCTTCGGCGGCAGAGACTGGTTCGGAAGCGACTGCCTGTTTGCAGTGAATTTCAACGTAGGATTCAACAATATCCAAAAACCGACTGTTTTCTTCGATCGACTCTGGCCGCACAAACAGACAAAATTCTGAGAAAATATCCCCCCATTCGGGAATTTGGCGGGGACAAGAAAATTGCTTGATTGGCAAAATTTCCAGTTGGGTTCGGTAGGTTTCCGACAAAGTTCGATCGGGATTGAGGGGAGAAAGGTCTGCGATCGCGGCGCTAACTTGGCCTTTGCCTGCTACGATATCCGTACCGAACATCGGCAAAGCATAATTCGGTCTGGGAAACATCACGCAGTGCAGAATGTCAAGCAAGGGCCCGACTTTAGCGAGTTCGAGGTGTATTTTGCGGAACTGGGGCGTTTGATAGCAGCGGTTTTCAATGATCAGTTTTTCTCCTTCCAAGCGGCCTTCTACGTATCCCAACTCAGCGGGCAGGTGGTAGGGTTCGAGGTCGAGATAGCGGTGCCATACTGCTTCCATTCGGTCTGCTAAATCGCGGATGAGATGGTGCTGTTGGTCGCGCAGAGAAGGCTGGGATGTTTCTAACATTCTTATTTATCGGGGGATAGCTTAATAAAACTTGATTCTACTGTTGCAAGATGCAGGAAAAAAGGTAGATACTTTAACAATATCAGTAGATTGACTTACGATCGAGCAAGTTTTACAGGAGATATTGTATGTTTGGTCTGGGATTGCCCGAAATGGGCATTATTGCGGTGGTTGCCATACTAATTTTCGGCCCCAAGAAGATTCCTGAGTTAGGAAATGCTTTGGGCAAAACGCTGCGGAGTTTTAAGGAAGGGGTTGGTCAATCTGAGGATGAAGCTGTTGAAAAGGATAAAGAGGAAGAGGGCCAGCCGAAAGTGTAAATTAGGTTTGTAGTGAGGATTTTAGTCTTCCTTTTTAAGGGTTCAAGCCCTCACTAAGAACCTATTCGGGAAATTTGCCTTCTCTAACTTCCAGGGAATAATCTTTCACAGCTTGGGTAATTGTTTCTCGCAAATTGGCGTAAGCTTTCGCAAAAGGCGGCTGTTTTTCGGAAAGTCCCAACAAATCGGAAGTAACTAAAACTTGGCCGTCGCAGTGCGGCCCCGCGCCGATACCAATGGTGGGAATAGTTAGTTTTTGGGTAATTTGAGCGGCTAAGTCTGCGGGGATGTGTTCTAAGACGATCGCAAAGGCACCGGCTTCTTGAAGGGCGATCGACTCTGCTAGGATGCGATCGGCTGCTTGGGCCGTTTTTCCTTGTTTTTTGTAGCCGAGTTGGTGTACCGACTGCGGAGTTAAACCGACGTGCCCCATCACCGGAATTCCGGCGGATGTTAGCTGCGAAACTGTGGCGGCCATTGCTGGATATCCACCTTCTAATTTTACAGCTTGAGCGCCTGTTTCTTTCAAAGCTCTCCCGGCAGAGTGCATGGCTTGCTGGGGACTTTCTTGGTAAGTCAAAAACGGCAAATCGACAACAATTAATCCTTGTTTAACTCCACGGCGCACTGCTTTAGCGTGGTGCAGCATTTCATCGAGGGTTATGGGTAGGGTTGTGTCGTAGCCTAAGACTGTCATGGCGAGGGAATCGCCAACTAGGATGATATCTACGCCTGCTTGATCGATGAGTTGGGCGATCGCATAATCATAAGCTGTCAGCGCAACAATTGACCGCCCTTGTTGTTTCCACTGAATTAATTGATGAGTAGTGACTGACATTTTAGTGCAAAAATATAATATTCTCTCCTGCTATTACTTATAATACCAAATATAACAAATTATATACAATCCATATTGTAGGGTGCATGAGGCGCGGCGATTAAGAATTGTCACAAAAAATTGAGCAAATTAATTCCGCGCCTCACGCACCATAAAAAACTCAATGCACGCCTGCAATGATGCGCCTCAGCACTAGGTATAAGCTGCGAGCGAGCGACTAAATAATCAACAATTTAGGCGGCATATTGTACACTTTAACAAAATTTGTAACTGAGATAGATATTTTTATTTATTCCTGAAGTTCGGCTAATAACTGTTCCCCGAAAGGATGTTTTTGCAATTGCTCAAATGTCAAATGTCCTTTACTTATTCCTTCACGCCACAGCCCAACATAATTTTTCCACACAACCTGAATGTTGGGGTGGTTTGCGGGCAACTTGCTGCGAAAAATTTCCACAGCTTGCAAATACAGCGGTTCCGCTTCCGAGTACCTGCCTTGGGATTGATAAAGTTGGGCTAAATTGTTGAGGTCAATAGCTAAACTGGGATGATCTTCAGGAAGCGATCGCCTGTCTATTTCTAATGCTTGCAAATACAGCGGTTCTGCTTCCGAGTACCTTCCTTGGTCATAATAAAGTCCGCCTAAATTGTTGAGGTGATTGGCTAAATCCGGATGGTCTTCGGGGAGCGAGCGCCTGTCTATTTCTACTGCTTGTAAATACAGCGGTTCTGCTTCCGAGTACCTTCCTTGGGATTTATAAAGTAAAGCTAAATTGTTGAGGTAAATGGCTAAATCCGGATGGTCTTCGGGGAGCGAGCGCCTGTCTATTTCCACAGCTTGCAAATACAGCGGTTCCGCTTCCGAGTACCTTCCTTGGTCACGATAAAGTTCTGCTAAATTGTTGAGGTGAATGGCTAAACTTGGATGGTCTTCAGGAAGCGAGCGCCTGTCTATTTCCACAACTTGCAAATACAGCGGTTCCGCTTCCGAGTACCTTCCTTGGGATTGATAAAGTTGGGCTAAATTGTTGAGGTGAGTAGCTAAATTGGGATGGTCTTCAGGAAGCGAGCGCCTGTCTATTTCCACAGCTTGCAAATACAGCGGTTCCGCTTCCGAGTACCTTCCTTGGGATTTATAAAGTCCGGCGAGGTAACTTAAACTACTTGATAATTCCAGTTCCATATCTAACTCTTGTTGAAGGGCGATCGCCTTTTGAAAATAATCGATCGCCAATTCATACTCATCCTGAAAATTTTCGCACTCTCCCGACTTTATCCTTCTGTAATAAATCTTCCCCATACTCGCATAAAGACTTGCCAAACTGGGGTCTTGGAGTCCTTTTTTCTGTTCGGTTCGCGCGATTAAATCCTGCAAATCTTCCAGCGGAATCAAACTCGGCGGTTCGCGATCGTCCTCTGCAACTAGGGATCGAAACGGTTCAAATTCTGTTTTGGGAACAGCCGGAGTTTTTTTCGTATCAAAGCGAAACACACCTTTCCGCCAACCCCAAAAATCAGGAGATTCATCGATAATCAGAATTTCAATTTGTCGCGTCACCCACAACACAATCGAAAACGGAAACTCCCGCAATGCTTCCCGCGTCCATTGCAAATAACCAAAAAACACTTGTTGTTCCGATCGACTTTCGCCAAATTGTTTAAAAAACCGCAGTTTCTCCACACCCGTCACGGTGATCACGGCTTTTCCCCCCTGCTGCAAATATGCTTCTTGTTCGACTAAATTGGCGATCGCCGATCGCAAACTCGGTTCACCCCTCGCCAATTCTACGCGATAGCGGCGGATATCCGGTTCGAGTTGTGCTTCATAATCCGAAATTAGGCGATCGCGACAGTCGCTATCATCGCAAACTGCGATTAGCAAGTTGAGAATATCTTTACCCGCTTCAATTGACACGAGTAAATCTTCATAATTATCTTGGTTTTGACTGTTGAGATTCGACATAATTAATTGTCATTGATATCGAAGTCTCGACCCCCCTAAATCCCCCTTATTAAGGGGGACTTTGAGAACACTCTTGTCCCCCCCTTATTAAGGGGGGTTAGGGGGGATCGACTTTGGACTCAGACATTACCTTAGTCCCCCTTTGCTGGGACTTCGTTTGACAAGAAGCGGTTTCAACCGCCCTTTCAACCGCCGACTATAAAAGAAATTATTCACGCGGAAAATCATCTCGCTGCTTTAACAATTCTAGCACGATAGGGTGAATGTCGTACCACAAAACAGCATTGCGATATTCCAAAACATACAATCCATGCAGCAAATCCAAAAACCCTTGTGCTTTCGGGTCAGCAGGTTTAAAATCTCTGTAAGTTGCCATCAACATCTCATAATCCGTTGTTCCTAAACGGGTATCAAAATCGATCCGCAATTTATTAATCGCTTCCTCAAACACCTCGGCATTAATTGTAATCGCAGCTTCTGGATTCCGTCGCACCAACCGCAAACAAATGCGGCAGCATTCGTTAGCAATTCTAATCAATTCTCGCAATACTCCACCGCTGTATGCGACAACGCGATCGAGTGTTTCCGGTTCGATCAATTCGCTTCCCAACCGTTTAGCTAAAATTTCTTTCAATCTCGCCGCCGGTTCCGCCATTGCAACAGCATCAGCATTCCGGCTTTCCCCGCGTTTAAACAGCTTTGTGACTGGCATGAACACGATTTGATCGTTAGTTTCCGTTTCCACGGTAGCGGCCAAAGAGACATCTCGCAGCGCCGAAATAGGAGTTGTTAAAATCATCCTAAAATTCGGCAGAAACAGCGCTTTGATATGTTCTTGATAAACTTGGCGAACGACACCTAAATCCAACTTGTCCAGGTCATCAATCACTACAATTACGTCTTTTTTCGCGCCTTCTCGAACTACGGCAGCAATCTCGTTAATTGTCGCCACCAAATCAGAAACTTTGCGAATAAATTCTTGTTTTATTTCTTCACGAATCGTTGCATCAGCTTTTAACTTGCCTGTAATCATCTTAAACAAGTTAAAACCGACCGATCCGCTGGCGCCCAATTCGTCAATTTTTGTTTTAGTTTTAGTGGCAAACCAGTTATAAAATGATTCTTTAATTGATTGTTTGATGGGAATTTCCTGTTTTTCTGCTGCGTCCATCAACTGAACTGCGATCGCAAACAAAATATTAATATGATTAACATCCGACATTTCTATCAAGTCGGAAATCGAGAAAAAGACGGTAAAATAGCGATCGTCCATCTGGCGGCAAAACTCCGCCAACAGTGTAGATTTACCGCAGCCGCGATGCCCGCTAAAAATAATTTTACCCCTACCGGAAGGGTCATCTTCGACTAATTGCTCTAATTGTTCGAGGACTTCCGTCCCGTATTCTACTCGGAAGTTCTCGACTTCTTTCGGAGTTATCAGCGGCGATAACTCCATATTTGCATAGGCTGTCCGAAAGGATTCTAATAATATTTTTGACATGGCACTCTGAGGCTATTATTTAATGTTCTTCATGATTATAAGCTGTCTAGCCTCTAAATTGTAGATTGTTTGGCGACCTCTCCGGCCCGCCCCACAATAGTTTTCAAAGCCGGAGAGCGCGCCTAGATCCCCTTAACAAGGGGGGGATAAGATTACCAAAAGTGAATATTTTTAATGGAGATTTAGGGGGATATGAATCTGAGGTGAAATGTTTAATGTTTAATTAATTCTTACTTCCAACCCAACCACCGCAACAAAGGCACAACTAAATAATGACTGACTCCCAAACAAAGCCCGATCGCACTTCCCAACAAACCAAAGAACACAATTGAACCCCAAACTTGCAGCCAGCCGAAGGTAACGTTAGACAGTGACAAAATCCCAAAGAAACTCCCCGGAAAAATGTTCCAAGCATTCAGCAACAGAAACATTCCCGTAGAGAAAACAGCCACAACCAAAGCGTGAACTAATTGATGGCTCCGCAAACCCATTCCCACAGTCAAAGAGGCGATCGCAAAAGCTCCCAAAATAACCCCCTGCACACCGCTAGAAGCTGTTGCTTCCATCCAGCACAAACCCGCCAACAAATAACCCTGAGCTCCCATCAATCCAGACAGCCAATACTGTTTTTGCTGGCGAAAACTCCCCGCATCCGTCAAACCGATCGCAGTTCCGAACCCAGCCAACCCAAAAAGCAGCACTTCCGGCCCGACAGCGAAAGTCATGTTAGGAATTAATTGGTGCAAACCTTCATTCAGAAAACTGGCAATTTCCGGGCCAATAGGCGAAGCATAGCCCAAAACCAAACCGCCGATGGCCCCCACACTTCCACCAACGCCACCCAGCACCATTTCCCAGCCGGTATCCAGAGAAGCTACCACGATTTGGGCGATCGCGCCGAACAGCACAACCATCAAACTTCCCGTTTTTTGCGCCCCCGCCACCACTACTTGCCGACAGAATTCTACAATAGCTTGACCCATTGGGGCGATCGCGATTTTGCCCTTACTCCTAGCATAAATCTCCTGCAAACGCGCCCGAACATCCCCAGCCGTCGCCGGACGTTCCCGCACATTCGATCGCACCATATCATCCAACAAATTCGCCAAAGGCGGACTCACAGATACAATGTGGCGCCACCGCAACTCCCCCGTCATCGGATCTTCAATTTCCGCCGGATACTTCCCCGTCAGCAAGTGAATACAAGTCCGCCCCAGCGCATAAAAATCCGTCGCCGGCACCACACCGCCGCCCACAATTTGTTCCGGGGGACTGTACCCAGGCGAAATCAACCGCGTCGAACTCGGAGAATTTTTCCCCATCGGTTCGACACCGCCCATCTGTTTAACTCCCCCAAAGTCGATCGTCACCAATTGCAGTCCGCCCAAACCCTTGCTAAGCAAAACTTGGGGCGATGCCGGGTCTCGCAGCATCAAATTTGAGGGTTTAATGTCCCGGTGAATAATCTGACACCTGTGCAACTCCTCTAAAATTTCCACAGCTTGACTCAGCCAACTAAACACCCATTCCTGCGGACATCCTTGAGGGTGCTCGTCGAGAACCTCTTCTAAAGTTTTGCCGTGAATCTTTTCCATTACCAAACAAGGCAGTCGCTTCGCCGCAGGATTTCCATCCCCGCCTGCGAAATTTTGCGTTTGGACGTGAAAATAACCGTCAGGATCGACTCTAGGGACGCCAGGGTGCCGCAAAAGTGCCAAAACCCAAGCTTCTTGCTCGAACAGTTTCAGCGCTTTCGGGGCCGTTTCGAGCAACACTTTCAGGACGCGCTCGGTTTCAGTTTCTGTGTCCCAAACTGTGAAAATCGCTGCAAAACCCCCGGAACCGAGGCTTTGTAGAGGCACGTAGCGATTTTTCAGCCGCAGGGGAGCCCCGCAACTATGACAAAAATTATTGCCCCAAGTCTGAGGATAGGGCCTTGGGCAATCTGGATTGATGCAGTGAACGGCTTTTGAAGGGGGGTGAGGCACAACCAGAGTAAGAATGGGGCTAAATATCCATACTAGACTTACGCGCAGTTAACGCAGAAACCAGGTTTTCAGCGAGGTTAAATTGCTGTAACGACGGATTTGGTTTGAGAAACGAGCTTGCTCTTGCTGCACAAGCCCTGTCCATATTATGTGGTATCCTGTGGATTTTTGAGTTAGCGGTCTCAGATTTACGGGATTTTAGATTTGGGATTTTAGATTGTTACATACTGAATGGCTGTTGAGATCGATCGGGCGATCGATCTCAACTCCCAACCACAACTTTAGGTATTTCTAACTAATTCCCCCGGCCCCATTACCAATTACCAATTCTGATTTTTAAGTATTAAATTCTTTACATAAACCGTATTGATCCGCTGTTCGGCTCGCTGCACAATATATTTCGATCGCTCAAAATTCCCGCCCCGCTCTGCGATCCCCAGCCTTTCCTCCTGCATCCTTCGCCGCTGGCATTTCATAAGATATGTTACAAATATTTTCGGAATGTAAAGCAAAATAAACAATACTTATGATGATTAAAAGAATATTAAAATTGGAGAGTGACACTTTGTTGATATATTTTTAACAGCCTGCGATCGGGCAAAAAAATTAAGCGAATACTAGGAAGCGAGATATGGCTTACGCGCAAACCCAAACTCAATCAAAGGCTGGGTATAAAGCCGGAGTTCAAGACTATAAACTAACGTATTACACGCCGGACTACACGCCGAAAGATACAGATATTTTGGCTGCCTTCCGCGTCACACCGCAGCCGGGAGTTCCCCCAGAAGAAGCAGGCGCTGCTGTGGCTGCTGAATCTTCTACAGGTACATGGACGACTGTTTGGACTGACCTCCTGACCGACCTCGACCGCTACAAAGGTCGCTGCTACGACATCGAACCAGTTCCTGGTGAAGACAACCAATACATCTGCTTCATTGCCTATCCTTTGGATTTGTTTGAAGAAGGTTCCGTCACCAACTTGCTGACCTCTTTGGTCGGTAACGTGTTCGGTTTCAAAGCTCTGCGTGCTCTGCGGTTGGAAGACTTGCGGATTCCCATTGCTTACCTAAAAACCTTCCAAGGCCCTCCTCACGGTATTACCGTTGAGCGGGACAAATTGAACAAGTACGGCCGTCCTTTGCTGGGTTGTACAATTAAGCCCAAATTGGGTCTGTCTGCTAAGAACTACGGCCGTGCCGTTTACGAAGTTCTGCGCGGCGGTTTGGACTTCACCAAAGACGACGAAAACATCAACTCGCAACCGTTCATGCGCTGGCGCGATCGTTTCTTGTTCGTTCAAGAAGCTATTGAAAAAGCCCAAGCAGAAACCGGCGAAGTCAAGGGTCACTACCTCAACGTAACTGCCCCTACCTGCGAAGAAATGATGGAGCGGGCTGAGTTCGCTAAGGAAATCAAAACCCCCATCATCATGCACGACTACCTGACCGGTGGTTTCACTGCTAACACCACCTTGGCCAAATGGTGCCGTCGCAACGGTATCTTGCTGCACATTCACCGCGCTATGCACGCCGTGATTGACCGTCAGAAAAACCACGGTATCCACTTCCGCGTGCTTGCCAAGTGCTTGCGGATGTCCGGTGGCGACCACCTGCACTCCGGTACAGTTGTGGGCAAACTCGAAGGCGAAAAAGGCATCACGATGGGCTTCGTAGACTTGATGCGCGAAGACCACATCGAAGAAGACCGCAGCCGCGGTATTTACTTCACCCAAGATTGGGCCTCCATGCCCGGTGTCATGCCGGTTGCATCTGGTGGTATCCACATCTGGCACATGCCGGCTTTGGTGGAAATCTTCGGGGACGACTCCTGCTTGCAGTTCGGCGGCGGCACCTTGGGCCACCCTTGGGGCAACGCACCTGGTGCAACTGCTAACCGCGTTGCTTTGGAAGCTTGCGTCCAAGCTCGTAACGAAGGCCGCAACTTGATGCGCGAAGGCGGCGACGTAATTCGCGAAGCTTGCAAATGGTCTCCTGAACTGGCTGTTGCTTGCGAACTCTGGAAAGAAATCAAGTTTGAGTTCGAGGCAATGGATACCCTTTAAGGATTTTTGGTTTGAGATTTTAGGTTTTAGGTAGCAAACTTGCTGTGGAGTCTTTATCTTTGAAGAAGATTTACAAGTAAGTTTGCATCCAAAATCTAAAATCCAAAATCTAAAATTTGAGGGGGCTGGGGTCAAAATGGATCTCAAACAAGTTGCGAAAGACACCGCTAAGGTGCTGGCAAGTTACCTAACCTATCAATCCGTGCGGATGGTGGTAGCTCAGTTGAGCGAAACCAATCCTCCTTTGGCAATCTGGTTGAATGAGTTTTCCACTAAGGGCAAAATCCAAGATGGAGAAGCTTATATTCAAGAGTTGCTTTTGGAAAATCAAGATTTAGGCTTTCGGATCATGACTGTGCGAGAGTATCTGGCTCACGATGTGACAGAATATTTGCCAGAAATGGTTTGTACTGGCATTCAACAGGCGAATATGGAACACAGACGCCAGCATTTAGAGCGAACTACGCAACTTAATTGGTCTGTTTCTAGCAGTAATCCTGAAACATCAATAGATTCTGAACCGAATCTGGATAATTTGTCGAGTTAATCGATCGACAAGTGCGATCGAACACACACCTTAGAGATACAAAAATGAAGACTTTACCTAAAGAGCGTCGTTACGAAACTCTGTCCTATTTGCCCCCGCTGACAGACGCGCAAATTGCCAAGCAACTCCAGTACATCTTGGATCAAGGCTACATTCCCGGCGTAGAATTCAACGAAACCTCTGCCGCTGAAATGCGCTACTGGACTCTGTGGAAGTTGCCTTTGTTTGGTGCTCGCAGCGTCCAAGAAATCATGGCTGAAGTTCAAGCTTGCCGTCAAGAAAATCCTAGCTGCTACATCCGCGTCATGGGTTTTGACAACGTGAAGCAATGCCAAGTGCTCAGCTTCATCGTCCACAAGCCTAACACCAGAGGCTACTAAAAAGTATTGGCTGGCTAATCTAACTTTTAGGTTAACAGTCATTGCAGATTTGAGGCGGGGAATTTTCTCTGCCTCTTTTTTTATAGTTTGCAAATAGCTTTTAACACTTGCAGCAACAAAATTGAAGAGTCGGACTCCATCAGGTTTAGCAAAGGCATTAGCTGATAAGTTGGAGTATTGCCCCCCTGAATATTGACGAACTGATAGTGCATTCCGTTTGTTGTCAATCCCCAGATTGTGTCTTGATACTTTAAATTTTGATAAGCATAGGTTAGCAATTGGGATAAACCCATCAATGCGTTGATTCCAGAATTTTTACTTTCAATCACCAAAACCCAAAAATATGTATCGCTTCTGATGGGTTTTATCCTGTTGACAGCCAAGATATCAAACCGTCCTTTAACGATTGTATCTTCATCTTCAATGCTAATTTCGGCGATGTCTTGTTCTAAACTAATTTTAATCGGGCGGCGGTAGAACCCAGCCAATCGCATTAGGGGAAAGGTAGTCAGAGCTTTTACCAGTCCTTCAGAAACTCGATCAGTTGAAATGTAGTCATCGAAGTCCTCCCTAATTTGTATAAGTTCCTGCTGTTCGTGTTCTGTGATATCTTCAAGGGATAACAGAGAGGTAAATGAGATCGTGTACTGCTTTTGAAAGCCGAACAGACGGTGTACTTCTGCTAATGTTAGGTTTTTGGCATTAATAGTTGTCGTCATATTTTAATAGTTATTTAATTTTTAGTTATAATTATAACATAGACATTGCGGTAGTCCACTTGCACCATTCTTAGGAACAGGCAAGATGCCTGTTCCACAACATATCAAGTTTCTTGTGGGGTATGCCGGAGAGCCGGCCCATATTCTTAGGAACAGGCAAGATGCCTGTTCCACGACATATTAATTTTTTTGTGGGGCGGGCATCTTGCCCGCCCATGAAAGTGACAAATGGGATAAATGCGAACCTAATTTATCCTTTCCATCACAATTCCATCAACTATTTCATAACCCCAATTAGAGTTGCGATTTGCCAACTGCTCGGCCATATCGCATTCGCCTAAATTGCAGAGTTCAACTAACTTTTGATATCCTTCATCTCTTTCTCGCTGCAACCTTTCCCGCCGCAGTTTTTCTCTCTCTTCCTCAGACGGATTTGGTCGCTCTTCTCCCAGCGGATTAATATCGCTAATTCGTTTCATATCCGCCTCATTAAAAAGGGATTGATTCGACTATTTCACCGTCAACTATTTCGTAGCCCCATTCTGGGTTGGCAGCGATTTGTTTTTCAACTATACTTCTGCCGAGAGGAGTTTGGTAAGCTTTTTGCAAAGAGGAAATACTGGGGATTTCGGCGGCGCTTGGCAGCTCTTTTTGTTCGAGTTTTGGCGGTTCAGCAATTGTTTCAGATGTGGATTGATTTAAGACCGATTGAGGCGCGATCGCCCCTAACTTCCGCATTACACTATCCTTGGTGATTTGCGGTTTTTCGTTGAAGGAAGACGGCAGATATGGTGTGTCAACGCCCTGCAGTTTAGCTTTAAGTGCATCATCAGCAAGGCGATCGCACTTTCGCAAAAATCCCTCCCACAAATCCTTGCCCAAAACCGGGTTTCTCAAGTCAGCACGTGCCTTAGATACTGCTGCTTCTAGCGGTTCGCCTTTGTGGACGTAATACTGAATTCGCTCCTCTTCAAAAGCAGGATAAGGCACTTCCGGCTCGATTTCCCAATCCCGCTTGACTTTCTGACTTTCTCCTAACGGGATTCCGGCGATAAATTCATCCCAAAAAGTCGAGGTTAAGCCTTTTGTCATGCTGTCAATAATTTTAAATGCCCATCCAGAAGGATTGCCGAATCCTAAATTATGCTCAAGAGCATATGCTTCTAAAGCTCGCTGAAAGTTGTGCAGTTGTTCTTGAGAATTCCAAGGGCCGCTAAATCGGTAATGAGGCGTGACAGCAACGGCTATTTGCTGGCGGGGTTGCCCAAAATATTTGTCGGTTTTAACTACATGATTTGGGGGTGATGTTGCGGGGATTATTTCTACAGGTCGATTGTTGCTTTCGCGGGTTGTCTGTGGTATAATTCCCGCAGGATTGGATGTCCAAAAGTTATTGAGTTTTTCCTCCAAAGCGTCAATGTCCGCCCAGAGTTCTAGGGTGTCGGTGTTGGGATTTTGTAGCTTTTCTTTCAGGAGCGATCGCACTTTGAGCTGCTTTCTCGCTAATTCCTGTTCTTCCTGATTTAAACCTGTGGCTTTTTCTATTTCTGCGCTGTTGGTTTTCACCCATTCACCGGAGTAGGAATGTTCTGCTTGCCATTGCAATAATTGGCACAGAAAAATACTGGCTGTGACTCCGCCGGTGATTTTGGCTAGTTTGGGATAGTAGATGGTGGGATTTCCGAGATTTCCTAAAAATATTCCTATTTTCATTTTTTATATTCCTAATTCCCTTGAATAGTAGGGTGCTCTTCGGCGCACCTTACCTCGACTAAACTAGCATTGAGAAACTTAAGATTTTCTTTAAACTTGTGTCTATTCCTGACTGAATGGAGTTTCTAGAGGAAAGACGGGGATCGCATATTCTATCGCATGATTGACAGGACTCAGTTAAGCGTAATAATAAATTATTTACTGTATAGATCCTCCCAAAATGAATCCAGAACGCCAAGAGGCTTATTTGAACTTAATCGAGCGAGTGCTTACCTGTCCCAACGGCCAAGAACCAGAGGTTTTGAGTTCCTGTTCTGATTTAATTGATGCGGGTTTTGTGCAAATGCTAATCCAGATATCGGCTTCAATGGCGCGCGCAGGTGACGAAGATACTGCTAATTTTTTAGTACAACTTGCTCGTTTGCTGGGGAAATCTTTGGGTTTGTCGCCGGATTTGGTGCCGGCTGGGTACAGTAGTGTACAGGGGTAGAGAAAAAGTGCGATCGCCTCGTTGTATCATGTTTTGAGAAATGAGGGCGATTCCCTACCCTTGGCGATAGCTTCGCTTCACCTAATTTTTAAATGCAGCGATGGCTTTACAGTTTATATTCGAGAGGCTCGCAAAAATCATTCACCCCAGTTTTAAATACATAAATAATCACCGAAGTCACCAAAATATCAGGGCAAATTTTTGCGGCAACTAAATCTCTAAAGGCAGCATTCAATTGTCCGTTTGTCAACTCTTCTTTAACCTCTGATTTGCAGATAGCAACGCGGCATCTTTTGGCCAATCCGTCTAACCAATTTTCCGAGATATTCGGTTCTTGTCCGGCTTGAATTGCTAGAGATATCGCAGCATCTTCGATGTTACCTTCGCAATCTTCGATGGCGTCTAGGGCTTTTAGGGCTTCGGGATATTCGGCTAATTGCGAGCGAAATTGGGCAATTTGTTGTGAGGTAATAATCACCATATTATTTTCCTGTGTTCTCTGCTGGTGGGATTAGTTTAGCAATTAAAGTTGCTATTATAGCATTTTTTGATTAAGGTGGGAATTGGGCGATCGAACTTAATTACATTTTCAACTAATATTTTGCACTTCGCAATAGTTGGGCTGGGGCTTAAGCCCTCGTATTAAAGCTTAAGTCCGGGCTATGAGGAGTGATGTTAAAATTGACAAAATGCGGCGCTAAAATAGGTTTGCAGGACTCATATTTCTAGGGAGTTAGGAAAAATGACAACCATTATTTTAAACTTAGATACTGTCGAACTAACAGACGAACAGTTTTACCGTTTATGCCAGATGAATCGAGATTGGCAATTTGAACGGACACCTAAAGGAGAAATCATTATTATGTCACCCGTAGGCGGAGTCAGCGGCAATCGAGAAGCCTATTTAATTACAGATTTGGGCTTGTGGAACCGTAAAACGCAGCTAGGGAGAGTGTTTAGTTCTTCTACAATTTTTCGCTTGCCTAATAATGGCTATCGAGCTCCAGACGCCGCTTGGGTTAGCTTAGAAAGATGGTCTGCTTTAACAGCAGAAGAACAAGAGAAATTTCCGCCAATTTGTCCTGATTTTGTCATAGAATTGCGATCGCCCCCAGACCCCCTGCGGCCGCTTCAGGAGAAAATGCAGGAGTATCTAAACAGCGGTTTACGCTTGGGTTGGTTAATTAATCCTCTAGACGAAAAAGTGGAGATTTATCGCCCTTCTCGCGAAGTAGAGATTGTACAATTTCCTGTAAGTTTATCGGGAGAAGATGTCTTGCCCGGATTTGTTCTTATAGCATTTCTTACAAAGGTGAGGTACAATAACAGCAGTGAGTAAACCAATTCCAAATATTTGCTGATGTAACT
>NZ_JAUBPR010000056.1:3471-40173 GCF_036700845.1 Microcoleus sp. S13_C5 | reverse complement strand
TGTGGGACAAGTATTAGCTCATCGTTGTGCTTACTTGAACGGCTTAATTGGTAATCAGCGAAGACCTGCATGAGTATAATTGCTCACTGCAAAAGTGACATGCTCCCGATACTTACCAATTACCCCTTTGATTTTTTCACTTCCAATACCTGCGCCAGTGAAACAAATTCTCCCACAAATTTTGCATAAAAGTATTGCTACCCAAGCGCTGCGACTCCCAAACAGCCGCAGTTTGACCGTTAATTGCCGAAAAACTCGACCAAATATAAGGAAGTTCGGCGATCGCCTCAACCTTCATCCCGTGACGTACAGCCAAGGCGATCGCGTGAATCAACTCAGCAGCTTGTGGCCCCACAATACTAGCTCCCAAAAGCTCCCCGTTGCGACGCCCGACAATCTTACAAAAACCAGTTGTCTCTCCGCACATTTGAGCTCTTTCAACATTCTTAAAATATTCCCGACAAACAATGAGATCGTCTCCAAAACGGCGCCTTGCTTGCGCTTCAGTCAAGCCAACCCTCGCCAACTGCGGGTCCGAAAAGATCGCCCAAGGAATCCCGCGATAATCTATTTGAAACAGCGGCAAAAACAAAGCATTTTTCACAGCAATCGCAGCTTCGCAATTAGCGATGTGAGGGAAGGGATAACCCCCAGCAACATCGCCGATCGCATAAATGCGGCGATTAGTTGTTTGCAGCTTTTCATTTAAGATCACCCCCCGATCGCTGAATTTAACCCTAGCTGCTTCGAGATTTAACCATGCAAAATTATGCTCGCGGCCCGCGGCCAGAAAAATCTCCTCAGCTTCGATCGCCCTTGGGCCAGCTTGAATCCACTTTTTACCATCAATCACCCTCGCTTGAGTCACCTCAGTAGCAGTCAGAATCCGCACTCCTTCAGCTTCCATTGCAGCTTGAACTAACCCAGCAGCCTCTCGGTCTTCTTTAGCCAAAATGTGCGAACTTTTCACTACCAAAGTAACAGCAACCCCCAGCCGAGCAAAAGTCTGAGCCACTTCGACACCGCTGGGATCTGCACCGATTACAGCCAAACTTTTAGGCAACTCTGGAAGTTTTGCTAATTCCCCGACAGTTTCCGAAGTAAAAAAGCCAGCAGACGAAAGTCCTTCAATATTGGGAATCGCCGGCAGAGTTGGACAAGCTAGCAAATAACAGAGCGAGCGCAATTTCCTACCGTCGGCGACAAAAGCCAAATCCGGTTTCGCCACAAACTCGCCGCTGCCAAAAATAACATCGACCCCGCGAGCAGCCAAAACGCCGAGATCATCAATTTCTGACAAATTAGAAACAACACCCTCGGCCCACTTTAGAACCCCGTCAAACCCCAATTTGATCGGCATAGAGGAATTAGCGACTTCCCAGCGAACCCCCAACTGCTGGCGGCTGATCTGCTGGGCAAAACGAGCAGCCTCCCTCAAAGTTTGGCTGTATCTCAAACCAAGGTCGATCAACTTTTTCCCCCCAGTCGGCAAATCTTGGGAATTACTTAGCGGTTCCACCAAAGCAACGCGAGCCGGGAAATTAGTTGCAGTCAAAGCAGCATAACGTCCCGCCGGAGTTCCACCAATAATCACTAAATCATAGTCAAGCATAAATAAAGAAGTCAATCGATTGCGCGATTTTAGATTTTAGATTTTAGATTCAAGCATTGACCCCACGGATAAATTGGGGGGGCAAGTTTCATCGGATACAGGTTTTTTATTTCTGGACGGATGAATCCAGGGGCTTGTATTTTGGATGCTTTCGGTCAGTAGTCATTAGTCATTAGTTAGTAGTTTAGGACGATCCGCGCGCGGGATCAGAAACCCGGTTTCTTCCGAGATACTTCGCTGGAAAACCCAAGATTTATCATAGAAACCGGGTTTCTTGAGGATGTCCGCTCAAACGACCAATAAAATCGGTTTGTCAACTTTTATTGGTTGTCAACAGTCAACAGTCAACAGTCAACAGTCAACCGTCAGCTAACGAATAACTTCGGCAAGTCCAGCAATCAGGCGCAGATTGTCCGCCCTGGAGCGCACAGCCACCCGAAAAAACCGATCGCCCAACTCAGGAAAACTCAAACAATCCCGAATCAGAATCCGGTGTCGTTCCAACAGACTTTTTTGAATAGAAGAAACCGACATCGACGACTCAACCAACAAAAAATTAGCCGCCCCTGCAAAAGGCTGCAAACCCGGTAAATTAGCCAAACCCTCAAATAGCTCTCGGCGAGCAACAGGCAGCCAATCCCAGGTTTGCCGCTCAAAAGCAGCATCTCGCACCACAGCAGCAGCAGCAGCAGCAGCCAAAGCATTGACAGGCCAAGGATCGCGCAGTAACTGCCAGCGGCGGAGAATATCGGGATGGGCGATCGCGCAGCCCAACCGCAGTCCCGGCAGAGAATAGAATTTAGTGAGCGATCGTAAAATCACCAAATTCGGAAACTCCTCAACAGCATCGATCAAACTTTCCTGCTCAGAAGGCGGTAGAAAGTCCATAAAAGCCTCATCCACCACCACCATACCTAACTGCTTCACATAAGGCAAAATCGCCTCCCTAGCAAACAGCAAACCCGTAGGATTGTGCGGGTTGTTCAGGAGCAAACCTCGTCGATGATCGGCATTGAGAGCAAGAGGAACCGGGAGACGCAAAGAAGGGGAGACAAGGGAACGGTTAGAAACCGACAAATCATCGGTTACTAACCGACTTCCAGGCTCCGCACCCAACGATTTCAGATCCAACTGAGATGTTGCGGCATTCTCAATTACTTGTTTAGGAACAGGCATCTTGCCTGTTCCACAAGAAAATTCATCTCTTGTGGAATGGGCATCTTGCTCGTTCTTGACAATGGTGCAAGATTGAAGATCCAAAGGGCATTTGATCACCTGCGCGCCGAAAGCCGAAAGAGCCCGCCAGTAATCGCCAAAAGCCGGAGTCACCAAATAAGTGGCCTCCAGCTTCGACAAATCCCAAGCCGCCCAAGTCAACAATTCCGCCGAACCATTCCCCGGCAAAATCCAATCCGGGTCAACATTCAAAGCCTCCCCCAAAGCAGTCCTGAGCTCCCCATAATCCGGATCAGGGTAAGCCGTCAGACTGCTCAAGTGTGATTGAATCGCAGCCAGGGCCGACTCAGGAGGGCCCAAAGGACTGATACTCGCAGAAAAATCGAGAATAGCAGAGGGAGGGCAGCCTGCCAGTGCGGCTGCCCAAGCTAAATTCCCACCGTGTACAGGTCTAATCAAGACTCAGTTCGCCAGCTATTCAGCGTTTTTCGGCGGTGCAACTCTGTCCTTAAACAACTTCCCTGCGGAAAATGCTGGAACTCTGGTTGCCGGGATTTCCATCTTGTCGCCAGTTTTGGGATTGCGACCCTCGCGGGCCTTGCGTTCCCGCGACTCAAACGAGCCAAAACCGACCAGCGTCACCTTGTCGCCATCGGAGACAGCTTCCATGATTGCTTCCAGGGCCGCACTCAAAACAGCATCTGCCTGTTTTTTCGTCACGCTAGCCTTTTCCGCCACTGCATCAACCAATTCACCTTTGTTCATTGCGAACTCCTTCTGGATTTGCAAAATTACGTTAAACAGAGTTAGTTCAACTATTAGCTGTGAGTTATCAACTGGATTGAGGTGTGGATGGGGAGGTTTGGGTGGTTCCCGATTGCTCCCGTCCGCTTCCCCGAATCACAACTCCTGCTGAATACCAATTACCCTAGGGTAATTGGTCAGAAAAGGAATTTTTGTTTCTAACTGCTGAAAACCCCACAGCATCTAATTTTCACTGCATTATTCTAAAGTCTTGCCGACCGTTATGGATCGGTGGAACCTTTAATTTATATGGATTTGGACAATTTTTTTAATTAATCCCAAAATTTAGGTAAAAAAATACCACCTTGGAGAGAAGATTTCTCGCCTCGGTGGATTTCTGATCACAAAAAAAGGAGAAAGAGAAGGAATAAAATGTAATTTGTCAAGGGCTAAAGGAAAAATTTTTTCCTTCTTCCTTGTTTCTTTCGCCTCTTTCTATTCCCCGTGGGGCAGGGCTGTTTCATTCTCCCGAAACCCGCCAGGGACTGAAGTCCCTGTCTCATAGCTGAAGTCGTCTTCAGACGACTGAAAGAGTGATTTATAGTCCTCTTGCATAGGGCTAATCAGTTCTTTAGTCCTCTTTCAGAGGACTTTAGCTTTGAGGCAGGGGTTTCAACCCCTGTTGGACTGTCGGACTCAGGGGAAAGAGCGTGGAAAGTTGACAGCCAAGCATTTTTCCTTTGTTCCTACTGTCTCGGCTGGACGGGCTGACCGCGCTGCAACAGTTGGCGGGCGTCGGGACTAATGTTGTTTTGGTAGCCAAAGTTCGATCGATCGCTATCATCCAAAATCTGCGGAGTCAGCAATACAATCAACTCCGCCCGCTGGTTAGCCTTATTGGTACTCCTGAACAGCGAACCGATAATCGGCAAATCTCCTAAAATCGGAATCTTGTTCGCTGTAACCCGTTCTTCGTCGCGGATTATCCCCGAAACAATCAAAGTCTGACCGTCCCGCAGGCGAATTAGCCCCGATTGCAACGATCGCTCGCCCAGCAGAGTGATCTGATTGGTGTTCGCGCCAGTCGAAAGGTTTTGAGTGTTGCCGGGTGTCCTGATAATCGGGTTCACCCGCAGAGAGACAAAGCCATTGTCGTCAACCCGATCGATCGCTACCCCCAACTGCAAACCAGCCCTGTCTTTGACAGCAGTCACCGTTTGGGTACTTGTATTTCCAGTAGTCTGCGTTTGCGACGTGATGTTAGTAATCACCTCATCAGTAATATTCACATTCGCCGTTTCTCCTTCTTGAACCACCAGAGTTGGATCGGTCAGGATTTTGGCATTCCGGCTCTGAATAGTTGCCTGCAACGCAGACAGGAACCTCCTGGGATACTGGAACAGCGGGAACAGGCCGAAAGTTGCACTTCCTGAAGCGGTTGCCGATCCCGGCTCGTAATCCGTAATTCCAACTCGCGTGGGGTCATTAGTAACTGGGGCTGTCGGCTGGAGGAACACACCTTTGCCCGGGCCTTGGAGACCTTGACCTGTAAACGGCACGGTACGCCGACCGTTCGCATCGTAGAAAACATCCGGGGTTCCTAGGGGGTTGCCTGTGATCGGTCGAGCGTTGATCCCATTTCGGGCATCATCGCCAGTGGGCGGATTGATGCCACCAAAATTGAGAGTTGCCGCCCCATTGTCATTGACAAAGAAATTGTTATTAATTCCGAAAGAGAAACTGCTGTTGGTGGTGTTGGCTCCCAACAAGTTGATATCGATCACCTTGACGTTGACAGCCACTTGACGGCGGCGCAAATCTAGCTGTGTCAAGAAAGCCACAGCCATGTCAACTTTGCGCGGATCTCCCACCAAAGTGATGGAATTGAGCCGAGAATCCGCCAAGACCGACAGCCCCCTCAGCAAGAGCGGCCCCGTGCCTTCCCTAGCGCCGATCGCCTTAATGTCCGGTTCCCTAATTTCCACATCCCGCGCCGCATTTCCCTGGCCCACGCTTTGAATCGTCACCCGAGTAATCGGCAGTTGAGTTTCCGCCCCCTGAGCGCTCAAAAAGTTAGCTGCATCCGTAGATCTAACTTGATTGAGCCGCAGAGTCCGAATGATAATATTGCGCGAGTCGATCGGTAAGTTAGTCCCTACAAAAATCGTCCGCCCCTGGCGGTTAGCTTGCAGTCCGCTGAGCCGCAGCACGTAATTAAAGACATCTTGCACCGACTCATTTTCGATGTCCAAAGAAATTTTCGGCCCTTCATCTGAGCCGGAAGCTGCCGGCTGACCAGGCGCTGCGGGCTGGCCAGGTTGAGCAGGGGCGCCGCCACCTGTAAAAGCAATGTTCAAGCCCGCAGCGCGGGCCAGCAGAGCCAAAACGTCCCGGACTGGGGCATCCCGCAACACCAAGCGGGGGATGCGCTCTCCCGAACTCAGTTCAATATTTCCCGCGCCAGGGGCGATGTTAGACACCGCGATATCTCCCAAAGGCGGAGCAACTGCCCGCGGTTGGAAAGGCGCAGCCTGATTTGTCGGGGATTGTATTTCGCTGGGGAGGGGGGGGCGATCGTTTCGGGTAACAGTAACTTCGGGATTGGGCAGCAGCACGCCTGGGTTTTGCGACGTGCGGACTTGGGGAGCCGGCCGGGGAGCTGTTTGGCTCAGCGGCAGTCCCGGAGGCGGCGGGGGTACAGTTTGAGCAGACTGTGCTGTACCACCCTGTCCGGCAACACTGAGGACGATGCTTTGGCCTTGTCCCGGAACAATTTGTCCGTTGGGAACTCCGTTGGTACCCGCCACCACAACGCGGATGCTGTTGGCCTCTACCTGACTGATTTCTACCGAAGAAATTCCCGGAGCGGGGTTATCTTGACGGAAGCTGTTGCCTTGTGGCAAGCGAAGCTGGGTGTTGATAATTGTGGCTTGGTAAGTATTGCCGTTATTGATGGCGAAAACTTGCGGGCGATCGCCCTTTTCTGTCGCCATGACAATATTTACGCCATTATTGCCTTGACTTACTTGCACTCCTGTGACTTGAGTCGGCACTGCCAAGACGGGGGCTTGGGCGCTCAGAACTCCTGCAACGCTGCATAAGAGTCCTCCACTTAACCATAGATGCTGTTTCACGTTCTCTCCTCAACTACACTTTGTTATTTGTTGTTCGCAGTCTTTTGTCGCTAACTGCTAAACTGAATAAAATATTCTCGATTCGAGCCTTTTTGAAGGAAGAAGTTATGCCCTTTTCGATTTTCTATCGATTGGGAATAACTGATGACATCACGGTTAGAAGCTATCCTACAGCAATCCTCGCATCATTTGTGGATTTCTTACTTTCTCCCCTTTGTAAGGGGAGGGTTGGGGTGGGGTAAAAAAATTACGACTCTTACAAGGATTGCTATACAGTTCCATTACTTTTTGAAACTGGTATTAGAAGAAATTAGATTTTAGAGCCAATTTTTGAGTGCCATGTAAAAAATTATTTTCTGGCACTCATAATTTTTTGACTTCTACCTTCAATCTTCCAATTTCAACCTTCTGCCTTCTCCCTTCTTATGAAAGAGCGAGTTTGGAACAATAGCTAATATCTATCCGCCAAACTACCGCTACTTAGCACCAGGACTCGGAGCTGGAGTTGGCGGTTTTTCTTCTTGCTTTAACGGCAGCAGCGCGTGCAAGTCAAAAGCAGTTTTAATTTTAGTTTGCGGCTGAGCTACGGGAACTATTTTCCCTTTCACAAAATCCACTTCTATTGGCTGATTTGATGCTAGCAATTCAGATTTCAAATTCCTAACTACCAACAGCGACTGCATCAACTCCAAGTTACGCATAAAATTGCGGGTTTGAGCGAAAGTGCCTTCAAACTCTACCTTAAATTTTTTGCGTCTGAGCTTGCCAGCCAGGGACGGCCCGAAGGATGTATCTGCCAGAATATCAGGGTCTGGAGCTCCCGGCGCGGCGGTTGCTGCTGCAGGGGGCATATCCGGCTCAAATTTGGTAATTTTAGCCTTGAGGTCATCTCCTTGCACGCCGGCGTTGATTCTATTAACGAGTTGGGTCATGTCAAGCAAAAGCGTGTTGGCGCTAGCGTCGCTGGCAAACATTGCCGTCACGTTGGCGCGGCGCTGTTTTGCTTCTTCTTGCTTTGCTTCTGCTTCTGCCTTTCTTTGAATTTGATTTTGCAATTGCAGTTGCGTTTGCTTGCTTTCGCTAAGTTTTTGCTTGAATTCGCCGCTTTTTTGGAATTCGGGAAGTACGAACTGGTAGCCGAGGCCGCCGGCAATGAGGAGGCCTAGAACCGCAATGCCGATTGCTTGGGCTTGGGGTGTCAGCTTAATGCCGAATATTTCCTGAGCCCCTGTCTCTTCTGCTTGTGCGCCGCTGGGAATAAACTGATTTGCTGTCATTGCTTTTTCACCTCTGGTTTTTGTGGTTCTAGCACTCCTTTTTCTTGAAGTGTTTCTATCCGTATTGCTAGCCCGTCTGCTTGCTTGCTTCGCAGCTCGGGGAGCAACTCGGAGGCCCCCGTCGGGCTGAGCGTCGTTTCAATTTTATATTCCACAACCGGTCGCAGTTTGGGAAGTTCTGCTGGTGCTGCGTTTTGGTTACGCACTTGTAATTGTGCGGGGTTGTTTTTTAATGTGGCCGCTATCAGTTTGGTATCGGTGTTAAGGAAGAAAGGAGAGCGCTGGACTAGCAGCATAAAGTCGTTAACTTGAGCAAAGGTACTGGCTATCCCTGAAATTTGTACTTTTGATGCCTGCTGCGGGACGACGGGGGGGGGAGCGGCGGCCGGGGTAGGGCTGGCTGGAGACGGACTCGCCCCTGGGGACGGGCTGGCTGCGGGAGTGGCTGCCGGGGGAGGGGGTGCTGCTGCAACGGGGGAGGGACTCGGGTCGATTTGCTCGATTTTGCCAATTTGCACTCCCGCCGGAGTACGGGCACTGAGGTCTTGCAGCATCGCCGACCAAGGTTTAATTTGGTCGAATACTCCAGCTAATGCTTTGTATTCGGCGGTAACTTGGTCGGTTTCGGCGTTGATGGCCTTGATGGTGCTGGCTTGAGTGTTTAACTTGGCCAGTTCTTGGTCGATGGCTGCTTGTTGTGTGGCCAAGCTGTTATTGTCGTTAGTCGCCCACCACCAGGCGCCCATGACTGCGGCGTTGATGCCAAGGGCAAACAGCACCGCCCCATATATGGGCAGTTGGTCTTTGGCTCCACCGGAACTTTTTTTAGCTGAGCTTTTGGCTGCTGTGACTGGTTTGTAGTCCGGGCGGTCGTTGAGAAAATTAATATCTAGGCTGTACATGGCTTCACTCGTTTTTATAGCAGAAGGAAGAAGGCAGAAGGGACTATGTAAAAGGTAGAAGGCATGAGGTAGTAGGTAGAAGGTAGAAGGAAAAAGTGATCTACCGCTTATGTTTCAGCAATTAAGAATGTCCAAACTCTTTTAGCTGTTGCTATAGATTTAAATTTGAAATTTTAGATTTTAGACAGACCCCAAGATTGCTGGTACAAGTGAAGGATTTATTTAGGGAAGAAAGAAACAACTTTTTACCTTCTACTGAAGGAAGGGGCTGCTTCTACCTCAAATATATTCTACCTTTTACCTTCTACCTTCTACCTCCAATATTCTACCTTCTGCTTTCTGCCTTCTTATTTTGGCAGGGGTTTTTACCTAAAATTCTCAAATCGGTTTTTCTCTCATCTAAAACTGTTAGGTCACATAACCTCCCTTAGTCCTAAACCTAGGGCTACTCCTAAACCTGCTCGCTGTTCAGGGGTAATTTCTTGGCTGATTTCGAGTCCTAGGGTTTCGATGGGATCGACTTGAGATGCGGGCAAGCTTAATCTTTGCATAAAAAATTCGTCTAGTTTGCCGATCGCAGCTCCAGGACCCGCTAGCAGCAGTTGCGCTACTTCGAGTTCTTCGCTCTGGTTGAGGTAAAAGTCTACTGAGCGGCGCAGTTCGTCTGCTAGTTCTCCCAATACTTTTATCATCGCATTTGTTCCCGGATTGGCGTCTCCCGATGCCCCCATTGTATCTGTGACTGGCAGGGTCATGCCTTGCAGTTCGCTGGTGTCTCTGGTTGGCGGCAGGTTCATGGCTTGGTTGAGGGCGGTCTGGATTTGGTAGGTGCCGATCGGGATAGTACGGTTGAACTGAGGTATGCCGTCCACTACTATAGCTAACTCGGTGCTGTCAAATTCTATGGCGGTGAGAACTGCGGCTTCTTGGGATGAAAATTGTTGCAGTTGGTCTTTGAGGGTGCGGATTAGGGCAAAGCTGGTTACTTCTAGTACGTCTATAATCAGTCCGGCTTCTTTGAAGGTTTCGATGTATGTGTCGGTAACTTCTCTGCGGGTTGCTACTAAGACGACTTGCACTTTTTCTACTCCGTCGTCATCTACAAATAGGCCTATTTTTTGATAGTCTACATCGGCATCTTCTCTGGGAAACGGCAAGTACAGTCCTGCTTCTGCGTTCATGTAATCCCGCAGTTCTTCTTCGTTGAGCTCTGCGGGAACTGGGATGAGGCGGATGACGGCTTCGCGGCCGGGAATGGCTGTGGCTACTCGCTTGGCTTTGATTTTGTTTTCGGCCAGGACGGCGCGTATGAGTTCTGCCATTCCCGGCGGATCGACTATTTGTCCTTCTTGTACTATGTCTTCTGGAACTTCTATGGAGGCTAGGATGCCTAATTTTAATGCCTGAGCTTTCTTTTCGAGCTGAATGATGTTGATGCGGTCTGGGGCTATTTCGATCCCGATTCCTGGCTGGCGTTGGGAAAGTAGACCTTTGAAAAAGTTAACCATGTGATTGGGTCGCCGGTAATTGCTATTTTTTTCTTTTGTTGTTGGCCAGCCTGATTCAGCGCCCCCGGTGTTGGAGGGTTGGTTTCCAACTGCCGCAAGAGTGCCGTAATCTCGGTATCCCGCCGTAGCTACGCAGCTCCGTCTGTGTTGCGCGATCGCTAGTTCCGATTTTATGCTATCCAATTTACTTGACAATAGCTATTCTGCTGCGAATGTCAACAAATTCCAGCTCGATCGACCGAAAACCTGCTGATTCCGCACAAAAACCGACTATCTCGCTCGGGGGCCAGGCTACAAAACTCTCTCTCGCACTTGATCGCGCTTGATTCGGGCGATTCCCTCCGGGATAGCTTCGCTTCAAGCTTTTTTGTCTAACGGTTCCCATAACTCTCAAATTTTATTCTATGAAACGTAAATCTTGGCAACTGTTTGCTGTTTTTGGGCTGGTGGGGCTGCTGCTGACTGCGGTGGTGAGTTGCGGCAAGCCTGCTGTTAATTCCCAGGCAAATAATACGCAGGAAATCGAGTTCTGGACTATGCAGCTTCAACCTCAGTTTACTGAGTATTTCAACAAGACGATCGCCGGTTTTGAAGCGGAAAATCCGGGGGTGAAGGTGCGCTGGGTGGACGTTCCTTGGTCGGCGATGGAAAGCAAGATTTTGGGGGCGGTTTCGGCGAAAACTGCGCCGGATGTGGTGAACCTAAATCCCGATTTTGCTTCGCTGTTGGCGGGACGCAATGCTTGGCTGGATTTGGACTCTCGGATTCCGCAGCAAGTTCGATCGCTCTATCTCCCAAATATCTGGAAAGCTAGTGTACTCGACGGCAAGAGTTTTGGCATTCCTTGGTATCTCACGACTGGGGTGACAATTTACAATACGGAGTTGTTGAAGAAGGCTGGAATTGCTAAGCCTCCTGCTACCTATGCCGAGTTGGCAACTGTTGCGAAGCAGGTGAAGGAGAAGACTGGTAAGTTTGCTTTTTTTGTGACTTTTGTGCCGGAAGATTCGGCGGAAGTTTTGCAATCTTTCGTGCAGATGGGTGTGCCTTTGGTGGATGCTAAAGGCAAGGCGGCTTTTAATACTGCTAAGGGCAAAGCTGTTTTTCAGTATTGGGTAGATTTGTACAAGGGCGGACTTTTGCCGCAGGATGTTTTGGTACAGGGACATCGCAGGGCGATCGAGCTTTATCAAGCTGGGGAAACTACTTTTTTAGCTTCCGGGCCTCAGTTTTTGAAAGCGATTGCTGAGAATGCGCCGAGTATTGGTGCTGTTTCGGCTGCTGCGCCTCAAATTACGGGGGAAACAGGCAAGAAGACTGTGGCGGTGATGAATTTGGTTGTGCCTCGCGACAGCAAGCGTCCTGATGATGCTGTTAAGTTTGCTTTGTACGTGACTAATTCTCAAAATCAGTTGGCTTTTGCTAAGGCTGCTAATGTTTTGCCTTCTACGGTTGAGGCTTTGCAGGACGATTATTTTAAGACAGTTTCTGCTGATGCTCCTGCTGCCGATAGAGCTCGGATTGTCAGTGCTTCTGGGTTGAGTTCCGCCGAGCTATTGATTCCGCCTTTGAAGGATGTTAAGAAGCTGCAAAAGGCGATTTATGACAATTTGCAGGCGGCAATGTTGGGCGAGAAGTCGGTAGACCAAGCTGTGGCTGATGCGGCTAAGGCTTGGGATCAAAGGTAGTTTTTAAATGAAGCTGGGGCGGGATTTTTTTATCTCGCCTCTTGCTTTTTTATGACAGTTGACGTATTATTAAATAATGGAAATGTGTGCCGCCATATATACGCATATATCAGCTTTTAAGTTATTATCATAATTAAGTTCGCAGTCAGGACATTAGTCCTCATCTTTAAGGACTAATATCCTGACTGCGAACTTAAAAATTGCTATAAATCCTGTACCTATTAAAACAACTAAGGACAATGTTTGTCGCTCCGGGCGATCGCCACTGCATATAAGTTACAATTAAAGGAAGTAATAACTCCGACTCTTAAGTAGGAGACATATATGCAAATTCAAAGCAACAACGTAATGGGAAAAGTTTTCGCCACTCTGACAATCATTAATCGAGCCGACCAAATTCGGGCAGAAGATGGGACAATTTCACTAGACCAAATTCGCTCGATAACCCTCAAAAATGTATTGGTAGATACGGGAGCAACTACGTTGTGTCTGCCGCAAGATGCGATCGCCCAACTGGGGCTAAAACTCCTGAAAGAAGTGGACGTAGCAACCGCAATGGGTATTGGCAAAGCCCGAATTTTCCGAGATGCTACCATATCAATGTTCGATCGGGAAGGCACTTTCGAGTGCTTGGAGTTACCGGGAGGTAAAGATGCGCTTTTGGGCGTGATACCTTTAGAAGCATTGGGGTTAGAAATAGACTTGCAAAAACAAATTTTGAAGCCTTTGCCCATCACTCCAACTGAAACGTATTTGACGATTTTGTAGGAAATTTATTTTTTGAGGCAATTGTCCTTGACAAAAGCGATCGCCCATCTCAAAGACTCAATTTATTTATCCCGTGCGATCGCCTTTTTCAATTCAGCTTGATTGATGATTTGTAAGAATATAGCCTCAATTCCTCAAATATTCAGAAATTTGACTCGTGTTAAAATCAAAGCTCAGATCGGAATAGGAGAAAATTCTTATGCCAGCGATGACACTCAAAGATTTAAACCAAGTTCAAACCATTTTTTCCGAAGCGGGTTTAGATTACCAAATTGAGCTAGAAAACGGGAGACTTTCAATTGTGGGGCCATCAGACATCGTATCCAGTGAAATCAGTAGCCGTCTCATCGCCTTTCTTTTCGCTTGGATAAATCCCCGTCGCTTGGGGAGAGTCTTTGACTCCGCAGGCGGTTTCATCATGCCGGATACGAATGTCAAAGCACCGGATGTTTCTTTTGTGCGCGCCGCCCGCTTGCGCCAAAGTCCGCGTTATTTTGGAGAACTTGTCCCCGATTTGGTGGTTGAGATTAAATCTCAGAGCGATCGCATTAAGCTTATAGAAACCAAGGTTTTGAAGTTTATAGAACTGGGTGCGATCGTCGGAATTCTGATCGATCCTGATGAAGAAACAGTGACTATTTATCGCTCTACAGGTGAACCGGCAGTTTTAGGAAATGGCGATATCTTAACAGTAGCAGAACTTTTTCCCGGTTGGGAATTGCCCGTTTCGGAATTGTGGCCTCCTATCTTTACTGAGGAAGAAACACAATTCTGATGCGTTTAAGCTTGGGATTGTTGTTGTTGCAGAAAATAGCCGACGAGATAAAGGGAACCGCAAAGGATTGTTAGGTTGTCACCTGCAACAGCAGCATCTAAAGCTGTTGTTAAGTCAGGGAAGGCTTGACAGAGAGTTAATTCGGGACAGATACTTTGAGCTAGGGTGGCTAATTCTGCGGGAGATGATGAGTTTGGATCGGGTACGGGTACTAGGTAAAGTCGATCGCCCTTTTTGAGTAATGCTTTCAAAATATCGTCGCAGTCTTTAGTCGCAAGAATGCCGATTACCCAGTTAATCGCTGACGGGCGATCGTTCAGGCGATCGACATATTCACGCAGGGCTATCGCTGCGGCTGGGTTGTGCGCGCCGTCAATTAATATATTGCGGTTTTTCCAAGTTGTCTGCTGGAGTCTTCCGGGCCATTGAGTTTTGGCAATACCGTTTTCGATCGCGGTTGGGGAAATTTGCCATCCTTGGTTTTGGAGAATTTGCAAAGTTGCGATCGCAATTGCTGAATTCATTAGTTGAATTTTTCCCAGCAGCGGCAATTGATATTTTATTTTAACCGCATTTTGATTTAACTGATATTCTGCGAATCCTTGTCCTAAATCTATTGCCGGTTTTACCCAAGTTGCTAGACAGTCTAATTCTTGAATGCGTTTTTCTACTACTATTCTAGCTGATTCTGGCAATTCTCCGATCACTGCCGGACATTTTGCTTTAAGAATTCCCGCTTTTTCCCCAGCAATATCGGCGACGGTGGGACCGAGTATTTGCCAGTGTTCGAGACTGATAGAAGTGATGACGCTAGCGAGAGGTGTTTCGCAAACGTTAGTCGCGTCTAATCTACCGCCCAATCCAGTTTCTATGACTGCGATGTCGGTTTTTTGTTCGGCGAAATACAGCCAAGCTGCGGCGGTGATTATTTCAAATTGAGTAGGGGTTTCGGTGTTGTTTTGGGTGGCGACGACAACTCGTTGGAGACACTGCTGCAATTCTGTTGAGGAAATTGGTTTTTGGTTGATGCAAATTCTTTCTGTCCAATCGATTAAGTGCGGGGATGTGTAGCGCCCAACTCGATAGCCTGCTTCTGTTAGTACGGAAGAGAGATAAGCGCAGACTGAACCTTTGCCATTTGTGCCGGCAACGTGGATAATGGGTACTTGTTTGTGGGGATTGTCGAGTTTTTCGAGAAGTTGATGAATTCTTTCTAAGCCGAGGTGGACGCCGAAGTGTTGGTAAGATTTGAGGATGGAGTTTGCATTCATTGAGGATCTCTGCTATGATTAGCTCTGGTTGAATTGGGCTCTCTATTTTTTATAGCCAATGACGAATATACTGGAAGCGATCGCTACAATTATTAATCACCCTATCCCTGACTTACTCAGTTATAAAGCATTCGAGTCTTTTGTCAAGGATGCTTTTGCCAATACTATAGATGAACCAGAACTCAGCAAACCTGAAAAGTACGATGAAGTATTTTCTTGGATTCGTGGCAATCAGAATAATCCTCCAAATTTAATGATCAGAAATGGCGATGCCATAGAAATCAATAAAATAAAAATTTCCAGCAGCCAGATTCAATTAAATAGTTCCCATCCCAAGTCAAAATTATTTTCTGAGAATCCACAAATCACCTCACGTTGTCGTGATTGTGAAACATGGACAGAGAAGGATATTCTTTATGCAATTGGAGCCACAAGTGATGACAATACAAAAGAAAAGCTGAAAACCCTCTGGCTTATTTATGGTGACTGCTATGCTGCTAGCCAAGAATATTATGAACGGATTAGAGCTCAGATAGTAAGTGGGATTAATGCAATTCCAGATGTTGAATTTAGTGAAACAAGAGAGTTAGGTAGAGTAAATAAAGTAGACCCCTTAAGTACCACATCCTTAAGAATTAGAGCAATGTGGCTCATAAATCATCCTTCGAGTGTTTTTGATTATCTAAATACAGGATATGACCCTAAGAAAAATTTTCAGATAATCGCTATAATGAAGGAAAGTAAATATTTGTCTTTTCCACTTGACAGCAGAACAAAGATCGAATCCATCTCAGTTCCCGGATTTAATATTAATACTCAGTCGATTAAATGTCCCGATAATCCTGACAACCTCATACCTGCTAAAATTATTACTTACAAAATCTAACACTAAAGGCAAAGGCATTATGGATATCATATCTCTGTTTGCAGGATGTGGTGGGCTGGATTTGGGTTTTCGACAAGCAGGATTTAATATTGTTTGGGCGAATGAGTACGATCGCACTATTTGGGATACTTATGAATTGAATCATCCTAGCACTCGACTAGACAAGAGAGATATTAGAAACATTAAATCTGAGGAAATACCGGACTGCATAGGCATAATAGGTGGACCACCTTGCCAAAGCTGGAGCGAAGCCGGTGCTCAAAGAGGTATTAATGACAGTCGGGGTCAGCTATTCTATGACTACATTAGAATTGTACAAGAAAAACAACCCTTGTTTTTTCTTGCTGAAAATGTGAGTGGCATATTAGCAGCCAAGCACAAACAGGCTTTCGCTAATATCTTATCTCAGTTTAAAGATATAGGATATCAAATTGCATACAAATTACTGAATGCTAAAAACTTTGAAGTTCCTCAAGATCGTCAAAGAGTAATCATCATTGGCTATCATGAAAAAATGAGTGCTTTTTTTGAGTTTCCCGAAGCGAAAAGTAAAATTTTAACTCTTAGAGATGTTATCGAGGATTTGGCATCTATAAAACCCTTGAAAGTTACACATAAGGAGAAACCAAAAGGCTCTAACCTTAAAGTTTCCAACCATGAATATCTAGATACGGGATTTTCTAGTATTTATATGTCCAGAAATAGAGTCAGGAGTTGGTTAGAACCTTCTTTTACAATCCAGGCCAGTGGCAGACACGCACCTCTTCACCCTCAATCTAGCAAAATGATTGTCGTTGGCAAAGACAAACGCATTTTCGACCCCAATTCGCCTGTGCCTTACCGCAGGCTTTCTGTGAGAGAATGTGCGAGAATACAGACGTTCCCGGATAATTTTATTTTGAAATATCAAAATATTATTGATGGTTACAAGATGGTTGGAAATGCCGTGCCTGTTAAGTTAGCGGAGGTACTAGCAAGCAAGATACATGAAGATATTAAAGAATATCAAAAAGCCAGTTTGAAGACAATTATACATCAAACTGAATATCCAACTCCATTAAGTTTATTAGCTTCTGAATGGAAATTAACGCCTGATGTAGAAAGTAAATCTCTTGCAAAAGCACAATCTTAGGGTGCGTTGACTCAGGCTATTTTGATATGTTATTTGAATTTTGTTAACTCGCCGAGGTTCTGCTGAATCGCATTTATCCCGCGAATATGAGACAAGGGAGAACCTCCGTACAAAAAGCTGTTCAAACTAACTTGATAATTTTGCTGAACTGCTAAATCTAGCCACAAATTGTTAATCGCATCTCCGGGCTTGTAGTCAGGAATATTGTGCTGATAGTAAGGAAAACTGTCTATACAAGTATTGAAAAAGTTCTTGCGCCCGCAATGCTTTAAATACTGATATCGCGGTTTGAATTCGGTTTGATTTTCCAATACTGTATATATAGTATCTGCGAGAGATTCTGGATCAAATTTGGCGTAAAGACCCGCACCTTCGGGGAAAACTGGCGAGTTGCCTCTGGCGTATTGGTTGAATTCTTCAAAACAAATTACTGGTACGTTGCAACTCATGGCTTCGGTAATTCCCCGGTTTTTTCCTTCGAGAAGGGAACCGAGGACGAATGCTTGCGCCCGCGAATAATATGTGGGTATTTCGCTGTAGTAGTCAACTCTCGGCACTAAGTTAATGTAGTCGGAGGGATTGGTTAAAATTTCCTCGATTTGCCGCCATTCTTTTAATGCGTACTCGTCGAGAGTATTCAGGTTGCTAGCATCAAAGTCGTGTCCGCTGACTACTGTTAATTTTATCGGTTTTTGCGGATATTTTTGGCGGTAAACTTTTAAGGCTTTGGCTATGATTGGCAAATTTTTTTCTTCTGAAATTCGGGCGACGGCTAGCAAGTCGATGTCTTTGGCGGGGACGTTGCGCGGGGAAATTAAGTATTCGTTGATGAAGTCCGTGTCTTGTAGGGGTATAATTGGTTTGTGGGCGCGATCGACATAAGTTTCGCGAAACCACTTATCTCGCTGCGGGTTTTTGTATAAACTGGAGTAGGCGTCCGCTACCGGTGCCCAGGAATAGGATGTACCGGGGGAATAGGTGAAGGAGAAAAATACTGAGGAAAGTTGGGGAAATAGTTTGTTTATGAGTTCGACTGCTTCGCTGAAATATATCCCTTTGATGAAACGCCCTTCGTAAAACAGCGGGGGAAGTAAGACGTAGAAACTGACGGTATCGAAGCGGTGGGGTTGGTCTTCAAATATCTCCCAGCTAAAGGCGTCTAAGTCTTCATAGATTTCGGCGATTGGTTTGTTGATGTGGGGGTTGCGTAAATATGGTTTTTGTCGATCGTAGTTTCCGCGTACCATATAATTCTGAGTGTGAGTATCTAGCTTTTTTTATTTAACCGCAGAGGGCACAGAGGGCGCAGAGAAGAAGAGAGATATTCACAAGTCATCCACGGGTTGTTCTAGCGATTCATTGTCGCCAATTGTCAGGGCGAGTTGGTAGATTTGGCGACGGGGGAGGGATGTTTGTTGCGCTAGCTGTCGGCTGGCTTGGGAACGACTTATGCCTTCTGCAATTAATGTTTGCAATTCTGCTTTGATGGCGTCTTCGGAAAAGATTGGGGCTGCTGTTTTGATGCCGGCAATTACTAGGGTAAATTCTCCCTGGGGTTCGCGATTGGTGTAAAGCTCGATCGCACTTTCCATACTACCACGCCAAAACTCTTCGTGCATTTTAGTTAACTCTCTCGCCAGCACAATCTGTCTGTCGCTTCCCAAAGTAGTTGCTAAATCTTGTAAAGTTTGCCGCAATCGGTGGGGAGATTCGTATAATATTATAGTGCGGGATTCTATTTGCAAAGCTTCTAAACTCTGTTGGCGTTCTTGACCTTTCACGGGTAAGAAACCTTCAAATACAAATCTCTCTGTGGGTAATCCTGATGCAGTTATGCCCACAATGCAGGCGGTCGGGCCGGGAATCGGAATAATGTTAATATTAGCATCGGCGCAAGCTTTGACTAACTCGGAACCGGGGTCAGAAATTCCCGGCATTCCGGCATCGGTGACGATGGCGATATCTTTGCCTAAATGCAGTTTGTCGATGAGTTCGGGAAGTCGCTGGTTTTGGTTGTGTTCGTGATAGCTGATTTGGGGAGTTTTGATTTGAAAATGGTGCAAAAGTTTGCCTGTATGACGGGTATCTTCGGCGGCGATGAAGTCTACTGTTTGCAAGATTCTGAGGGCGCGAAAGGTCATGTCTTCGAGGTTGCCGATCGGGGTTCCTACGATGTAAAGTGTTCCTGTATTGGGATTTGCTTGCATTATAAGATTGGGATTTTTTAACGATGGGACACGGGCGGGACGCCCATGCCACAGGCCCATGCCACACATTTAAGAAGATATGAAAACCGGATTGTTTTTGGGATTGGCGACTTTAGATTTAGTTTATTTGGCCCAGAAGCCTCCGGGTGAAAATCAGAAAGTTGTTGCTTCTGATTGTACCATTGCTGCGGGCGGGCCGGCGGCGAATGCTGCGGTGACTTTTAGCTATTTGGGGAATGCTGCGGTATGGGCTGGGGTTTTGGGCACTCACGCGATCGCCCAATTAATTCGTGCAGACTTAGCGGAGTATAATGTCAGGATAATCGATTTGGAACCTGGGCGATCGCACTCGCCGCCAGTTTCCTCGATTATTGTAACTGAAGCAACGGGCGATCGATCGGTAATTTCCATCAATGCTACGAAATCGCAAGTTGACAGTCAAACAATTAACCAGGATATTTTAACATCAGTTAATATTGTACTGGTTGACGGACATCAAATCGCAGCCAGCCAAGAAATTGCTCAACTTGCCAAGTCAAAAAACATTCCCATTGTCCTCGACGGTGGCAGTTGGAAACCCGGATTAGAGGAAATATTGCCTTTTATAGAATGGGCCGTATGTTCGGATAACTTTCATCCGCCCGACTGCGACAATTCAGAACAAGTCTTTGCTTACCTATCAGCAGCCGGAATTTCCCATATTGCCATCACTCGCGGCGAAAAATCAATTTTATACCTCAGCAATGGCATTTACGGCACTATAGAAGTACCTCAAATTCAAGCCACAGACACTTTAGGCGCTGGCGACATCTTTCACGGGGCTTTCTGTCACTACATTTTGCAAAATAACTTTACAGATACTCTCACCGCAGCAGCTAAAATCGCTTCCCATTCCTGCAAAAAATTCGGAACACGCGGCTGGATGAATAAGGGTGAATTTTAATTGAGAATTAACCACAGTCTCCGGTAAAAACCTATTTTAACTAGAAAACTTGAACAGACAACACTTGTTAAGTTAAAATCCTCATAACAACCTTGACAAAACTTGTCAACTGCTTGCGTCTCTTCCTTCGCGCCCTTAGCGCCTTCGCGGTTCGTTAAAATTGCTATATTAGTGAAACAACCTCAAACCCAACCAAACAGTCCCCAAAAAACATACCTGAATCATGTCTGACAGCCAACCTCTAACTATCACCCTTCCCCCTTTGCGAATCACCCTAACAGAACAACAGCAAGTTAACCTAGAATGGTTGACACAAAACTTGCCCAATCTACTCACCGCAAGCAAACCAGAAGTCCCCGATAATATGAAACAGTGGGTGGCGGCAAATAAATTATTAAATCAACCCGATGCAGAAATCATTCAAGCCCTAGTAAGTACCGGCATAGATGCGGAAACAGCCACCGCAGAAGTTACGGAAATATCATCTCATCCCTACTTCCAAGCAGGTAGCCAGTACGTGCAGTTATTGCAGAAATTAGAATCGCATCTCAGGATTAACAATCAATTAGCTGCATTGTCTTCCAAGTTTGGGACAATCGAACGCAAAAGCAGCCTTTCCCGAGAGTATTTTTTAGAAAATTACTACGCCAAAAATACTCCAGTAATTATTACCAACATCATGCACAACTGGAAAGCGTTGCAGTTGTGGACTCCGGAGTATTTGCAGCAAAAATACGGCGATGCAACGGTGGAAATTCAAGCCAACCGCAACTCAGATCCGGATTACGAAATTAAAATTCACAACCACAAAAAAACTGTTTTGTTCCGCAAATATGTAGAGATGGTGGTCAATGGCGGGCCTAGCAACGATTGTTACATGGTTGCTAACAACCAGACTCTGGAAAGAGAAGAATTTAAACCGCTATTTAACGACATTGAAATATTCCCAGAATACCTCAATCCCGCCGATACAAAAGGCAGAGTTTTCTTTTGGTTCGGCCCGCAAGGCACGATTACGCCACTACACCACGACCCAGTTAATTTAATTTTAGCTCAAGTGTCTGGTCGCAAACTAATTAAATTGATTTCTCCGCAGCAAACACCTCTGCTTTACAATTACGTCGGCGTTTTTAGCAAGGTTGACGGCGAAAACCCTGACTATGAAAAATATCCTCTTTACAGAGATGCGAAAATTATTGAAGTGATTTTGGAACCGGGAGAAGCTATCTTTATTCCTGTCGGTTGGTGGCATCATGTAAAATCCTTGGAGGTTAGTATTTCGGTTTCGTTTACTAATTTTGTGTTTCCCAATTATTACGAATGGAAGTATCCTCATATTAATTGGTAATTTCTAATGTATGGTTCCAGGGGCGGACACGGGGGCACCGCCCCTACTGAAATTCCTGTTCATTCGCGTTTATCTGCGGTTCAAAAAAACGAAATTAATGAAAAATCTTGAAGAATTAAGCGACATTTCGCGATCGATCGCCTGGAGTGCATCAGATATCCTACAATCCTATTATCGCCAGGATTCCCACAGTCCTAACCTCGACATCCGAGAACAAAAAGACGGCCCCGTCACTGCGGCTGATGTCGCTGTCAATTCTTACATTCTGGACGAATTGCAGTCGGCTTTGGGGAATGGAGAATTTGGGTATCTCAGCGAAGAAACTTACAAATCTTATTTAGAAACTAACGGTCAAATTCCCTTACCTCAAAGTTGGGTTTGGATTATTGACCCTTTGGATGGAACGCGAGATTTTATTGACAGGACAGGTGAATTTGCCGTTCACATTGCTTTAGCATTCGAGGGAAGACCGATATTGGCAGTTGTGGCTTGGCCCGAACAGCAAAAGATTTATTACGCAGTGCAAAATGCTGGCGCTTTTATGGAAACTCGGGGCGGTTCTGCCGTCAAATTGCAGGTTTCTGCGCGAAATATAGTGGCAGATTTACCTATAGTAACCAGCCGAAGTCACCGGGACGATCGCTTTAATCAATTGTTACAAAAACTGCCTTGTCAAAATCAAATAGCTGTCGGTAGTATCGGCTGTAAAATTGCGACAATTGTCGAACAAAAGGCTGATGTTTATATTGCGCTTTCGGGAAAGTCTGCGCCGAAGGATTGGGATTTAGCCGCGCCGGAATTGATTTTGACGGAAGCGGGCGGTCAATTTACTCGTTTTGACGGTTCTGCTTTGCAATATAACCGGGGAGATGTGAGTCAGTGGGGGGGATTGTTGGCGAGTAACGGTTGCTGTCACGCTGCTTTGTGCGGGCAAGCCGAGCAGATTTTAGCGGGGATAGATGGGGGTTTGAAGTAATCAAAAGTTTAGTAGGGTGCGTTAGAAGACCGTATTTTCTGCACGACTAATTGCTGACGCACCCTAAAGTATGTATCAAAATTGCTGAGCTTGAAATTTCTGTACAATTGCACTTACGTTTCACAAATATTTGTGGTAACTCAATATAGCATTCGTTACAGTAATAATACTTAAGTATTTTCCATATCTTTATCAAAAATTTAATTAACCAGGTATTTTTTAAGAAAAATTTACATATTTTCTGTAAAAAAACTGTTATGGTTACGACAAAAGATGAGGACTCACCGAGTTTTTACGGATAAAGGGTGTGTCTGTATAAATAAAAATTGATAGATAGTTTCGGACGCCAGTCACGAAATAGCGGAATTTTTGTATTTTTTTGAAACCCCAGTCAGGTGGATTATGCCAAATTTAAATATTCCAGTTTCAGTAAGGTCGATCGCCTTTATCGACACTCAAGTTGAAGATTATCAAAGTTTGATGGCCGGGGTAAAACCGGGTACAGAAGTAGTGGTTTTGGATGGGAACCGGGATGCGATCGACCAAATTACTGAAATTTTAGGCCATCGTACCAATATTGACAGCATTCACATCATTTCTCACGGTGCTCCGGGCAGCTTGCAACTCGGCGACGTTAGCTTGAGTTTAGATGATATAGAGCGCGATCGGAATTCTCTACAGCAGTGGTTTTCGCCACGAACCGACTCAATCCCCAACAATCGACCTCACATTCTTTTGTATGGGTGCAACGTAGCAGCAGGCGAGACAGGTAAAGCATTTATAAAACGCCTGAGTGAGTTAACCGGCGCGTCGGTTGCTGCTTCGCAAAACCTCACCGGAAGTGCCGCAAAAGGCGGCGACTGGTTCCTAGAAGTAACAGCAGGGAAAATAGCAACACCTTTAGCATTTCGGCCAGAAGTGCTGGCGGCTTACAACCACGTTCTCTCCAGCTTCAGTACGGCTACTAACTTTAGTGCGGGCTTTTCGCCGACGGCAACTCCTTTTTCGATTGGTACGGGCGACTTTAACGGCGACGGTTTCCCCGACTTAGCCGTGATCAACCTCAACTCCAGAGATATTTCCATATTGTTGGGGACGGGTACGGGCAGCTTTGGTACTGCTACCAACTTATTTAACCCCGGCAACGAGATTCCCAATTCCATTGCAGTGCGCGACTTTAATGGAGACAGCAAACTCGATTTAGCTGTAGCGAATCCTATTAGTGGCGCTAACGGCGATTTCGTTTCGATCCGGCTGGGGACAGGTACTGGCACTTTTGGCAATCCTACCAACTTCGGTCAAGGGATAAATCCTCGATCGATCGCTGCGGGCGACTTTAATGGAGATGGCAGGTTAGATTTAGCCACAGCCCCTTTGAGTGGTAACAACCTTTCAATTCTTTTGGGAGACGGTACTGGTAGCTTTAGCACTCCCGTTAGCATTAATGCAGGCGCATCTCTTACTATTGCCACAGCGGATTTTAACAGCGATAGCAAACTCGATTTAGTCACCTCGAACAATAGCGCCACTAACAATATCTCAGTTTTGTTAGGAGATGGTACTGGAAACTTTAGCGCCCCGGTTAACTTTAGCGCGGGGACAGGGAATCACTTTGTCGTTACAGGCGACTTTAATGGCGACAGCAAACTCGATCTCGCCGTATCGAACACGGCTTCTAACAACGTTTCAGTTTTGTTGGGGGATGGTACGGGTAATTTTGGTACTGCTACCAACTTTAGTGTCGGCTCATCTCCCGAATCTGTAATTGCGGGCGACTTTAATGGCGACGGCAAAACCGATTTAGCCGCGTCTAACGGCGGAGATAACAATGTCTCAGTCTTGTTGGGGAACGGTACTGGCAGTTTTGGTACTACCGTCAATTTTAGTGTAGGAACATTTCCCCGTTCGATCGCTACGGGAGATTTTAATGCTGACGGCAAGTTGGATTTAGCTACGCCGAACTTTACCTCTAAAGATGTTTCTATTCTGCTAAATACACCCAATAAAGTTAATTTCGGTGCAGCAACATACAGTGGTACAGAAGGAACAACAGATACAGTAGTTAGTATTCCCGTTACTCTCAGCGGCGGCACTCCTTTTGCTGATGTAACAGTACCAATTGCGCTCGACCCCAGCAGCACAGCCACCGAAAATTCTGACTACACCATTTCCCCTACATCTATTACATTCCCCGCCGGCACTACTACTCTCACTCAGAATGTTGCAGTTACTATCAAACCCGACAATCTCCCTGAAAACGCCGAAACCGCAATCCTCAACTTTGGCACAATCACCGGAGGCGTTGCAGGTACAACCAAACAAACAACATTAACTATTGCAGCTAACGATCAACCTTCAAGCCTGAGTCCGTATCAAATAGACCTCGAAACAGGCACAATTACTGGTGGGCAAAACCCGTTTATTTCTCTAGTAAATACCCCAACCGACTCAAACGCAGACAGTTGGTTAGAAGCGGTAGCAAAAATCAATTTTGACGGCAAGATCAAGAAAGCAAAATTCATCGTTGAATACGACAAAACTCCGTCAGGATGGACTGTAAATCTCGGCGACTCTGCGTCAAACGAGGGCTATGGAGGGGACGCAGGCAATCAAAGCCGCGATGCCGAGATGCAGATTGTTAACGGGAGTATGGCTGTTTTCGGGAATGACTACAATATACCTCCTGGCGGAGAACTTACCCAAGGAAATGTGCCTAACTTTGTTAGTAATGCTTCGAGTGTGGAGTTAGAAGTCAGCAACGAACAACTTGCGTGGGATAACAAAAGCGGACTAAAAAATAGCTTGAATTCGCCGTATCTTTACGCCCTTAACGGTCAAGCTGATGATGGCGGGCCAGTCAATTCCGAGATTTACGCCGGATTTAACAGGGTGATTTCTGCATATAGCGATCGCATCGGATCGGGTGCTAGCAAGGTGACAATTCTGCTTAATCCGATCGACTACGCGATTACTGCTGGTGTTGCAACCGTTACAGAAGGAAACTCCGGCAAAACTGCTGCCACTTTTACTGTTACCCGCAGCGGTTGCACTGAGTTGGCGAGCACGATAGATTATGCGATCGCGGGTACTGCTACCAACGCCAGCGACTACAACAACATCGGTGGCACATCCGGTGCAACGGGCGCGACTGGTACGATTAGTTTTGCAGCGGGCGAGACATCGAAAACCATTACTCTGGATGTTTTAGGCGACAGTGCGATCGAAGCCAATGAAACCCTTGAGGTTACGCTGTCCAATCCCTCGAAATTAGATTCTACACCGACACTTACCACTGCTACTGCCACCACAACTATTACTAATGATGATACTGCCGGTTTCACTGTCAGTCCAAAAGCCATATCAACAACAGAAGCTGGCGGCAAGGGCGATTTCACAGTCAAACTCGATTCTCAACCAACTGCTAACGTTACCATCGGTTTGAGGAGTTCCAATCCAGCAGAGGGAACTGTTTCGACTGATAGCTTAACTTTCACTCCTGCTAACTACAATCAACCGCAAACAATAACGGTGAGTGGTGTTAACGATTTGGTAGCTGATGGCCCTCAAGCTTACAAAATTGTCACGGCTGCTGTTGTGAGTACCGATGCTAATTACAATAACCTTGATCCTGATGATGTCACCGTCACCAACAGTGACGATGACACTCCGGGAATTACAATTAATCCGACGGCGGGATTAACTACTGGTGAAGATGGCACCAAGGCTAACTTTGCTGTGGTTTTGAATACTCAGCCGATCGCTGATGTTACTATCGGTTTGAACAGTTCCAATGTTGCCGAGGGAACAGTTTCGACTAATAGCATAACTTTCACTCCCGATAACTGGAGTGCACCACAACCCGTGACAGTAACAGGGGTTGACGATAGCATTGCTGACGGCGATATTGGCTACACAATTGTCACGGGGGCTACTGTTAGCACTGATCCGAATTATAACAACCGAGATGTAGCGGATGTTAGCCTCAGCAATAAGGACGATGATACGACTGGTGTTTCTATTACTCCTACGGAAACAACTGCTACAGAAGGTGGTGTGAATGGCAGTTATCGGATCAAATTAACGTCGCAGCCGATCGCCCCTGTAACTATCACTCTCACAACAGGTGAGCAGATTGAAGCGATCGCCCCTGTGACTTTCACTGCGGATAATTGGAATGCCGATCAAACCCTTACGGTGAAAGCTGCTGATGATACGATTGTGGAAGGGGCGCACAGCGGTAATATCACTCACAGTGTGAGTAGCACTGATGCTAAGTATAACGAAATTGTGGTTCCAGCGGTGACAGTGGCGATCGCTGATAACGATGTAGCACCGCCACCGCCGACACCGCCGACACCAACACCAACGCCAGTAATAGTCGAGCCGCCCACACCGCCGACACCGCCGACACCGACACCAACGCCAGTAATAGTCGAGCCGCCGACACCGCCGACACCGCCGACACCGACACCAACGCCAGTAATAGTCGAGCCGCCGCCACCGCCGACACCGACACCAACGCCAGTAATAGTCGAGCCGCCGACACCGCCGACACCGACACCAACACCAACGCCAGTAATAGTCGAGCCGCCCACACCGCCGACACCGACGCCACCGACACCCCCTGCTATCATCGACACACAGAAGAATTGGTGCGGCGTAGAAGCTGGATTGGATAAACTTGAGAAAATTCTTGACGACCAATTACAGGCAGTTAACCTACCGATTGTCGGCCCCCTCAAGGACATTTCCCCAGATTTTATTGGCGACTTCAAGACTAAGTTAGTCGATACGATTAAAAATCATGGAAATCAAAGTCTGAGTCAGTTAGAAAGTAGCCTCCGCACTGCACTGGGTTCTGACTTCAATGTTGCTCTCACTGAGAATTCTAGCGCTGATGAAAGTACCTTGCTAATTACTCTTGGCAAGCAATATCAGTTTCCCGATATCAATCTATCGCAAAATTTAGGAGTACCAGCCTTAAGCTTAGATGTAGATGGAAAAGCCAAATCCAAATACAACTACAACTTGTCCCTAGGAGTTGGTGTTAGTAAAGATTTCGGCTGCTACATAGATACGGACAAAACCAAGTTAACCGCCAACATTGACTTGAACCTAGATGACCAATTCAAGGCTAAAGGGAACTTAGGTTTTTTCCAAGTTGATCTGGCAAACGATACCAACAACCCTACTAAAGTCGATGCCAACCTCGAAGTCCAGCTCAATGACTTAGACAATCTCGGCGGCCCCAATGATGGATCTCGCCTCACCTTGCCAGAACTGCAAGGTAACTATCAGTTTAAAGACTTATTCAATGCCAACTTAACGAGCAATGCTAATCTCGGTCTCACAGCAAAAACCAGCATCAACGACAATGCTGCATTCCCCTCCTATAACTTCGACTTAGCAGTTGATTGGCCCATCCTAAATTACGCTAACGGTCAATTAACCGGGCCGCAAAAGCCCACAGTTGCATTTAACAATATGCAACTAGATTTGGGGACATTTGTCAATAATTTTGCCAAACCAATTATCGGTAAAATTTCCGATGTCATCAAACCATTTCGACCAGTTATAAACTTTCTCAATACCGACACCAAGTTACTGTCTAAAATCGGTCTAGCGGGGCCGTTTGATAAAAATGGCGATGGCATAGTCAGTGTAATAGAACTGGCAGCAAAAATATCGGGTCGCGATATCGATACTCGCTTCTTAGAGGCGGTTGCAAAAGTTGATAAAGTTGTTGATTTGGCAAACCAAATAGCAAATTCTCCCGATAAAATCGACTTGGGTTCCTACACTCTGGGTAATATAGATGTTGCCGACCCAACTGCTAATCTTCAGAATGCTTTACCAGCTCCAACAAATGCTGTACAGCAAACGGCTAACCAACAAGTTAACTCCAAAACAAGCGCCACTGTCAAAGAATTCTTAAATGCTTTGCAAGATATTGATGGCTTTGATTTGCCACTATTGACGAAACCAGAAACCGCAATTCAATTGTTGATAGGTAAACCGGATGTTCCAGTCTTCAGCTATCAGATGCCCCAACTGGGATTTGACTTTAATATCGATCAAAAATTTCCAATTTGGGGGCCGATAGAGGGTTTACTGGAAGGGAATTTTAGTGCTTCAGCTCATCTAGGATTTGGGTACGATACCTACGGATTAAATGAGTGGAAAAACTCGAATTTTGATGCGGGTTCTGCTGACAAAGTTTTGGATGGATTTTATGTGAGCGATCGCGAAAATGCTGACGGTACAGGGTTAGATGTTGACGAACTCAGTCTTGACGCTAGTATCGCAGTGGGTGCTGGGATAGATGCAAAAATTGTCGAGGGTTATGTCAAAGGTGGAATTCAAGGAAAAGTCGGCATCGATCTGATAGATATTGGAGAATTCCAGCCCAAACAAGGCGGTGACGGCAAAATCCGAACATCGGAAATTACTTCGCGCATCAGCAAACCCTCGGTACTGTTTGATGTAACAGGACAAGTTAATGCTTTCTTGGGCGCAGAAGCTAAGGTAATTTCAGTCAAATTTTGTGAGAAAAGTTTCAAAATATTTGGGAAGCGCTTCCGTATACCTTATCCTTGCGGATTTGATTACAAAACAGTCTACGATAATAACTTGGCCACATTTGAGTTAGCTGACTTTAGTTTGGGACCGAGTTCTAGCACTAGGGGCAGAGCAATTGACGGTTACATGGCCGGGGCTACTGTTTTCTTTGATGCCAACTTTAATGGAGTCCAAGATGATAACGAACCCTTCACCATTACTAACGCCGATGGCAGTTTTGATTTAGATGTCTCTCTTGACGATTTCGACAAAAATAACAGCGGCGATATCGAACCAAATGAAGGCAAAATTGTCTTTACCGATGGCATCGATACTTCTACTTATTTGCCGCAGCAAACGCCCCTATTTGCCACACCTGATGCTACTGTAGTCACTCCGTTAACTACCCTATTGACCGAGTTAGTCGAGCAAGGTACTGACCCTAATCAGGCGCAAATTCAGGTTAAATCTGCATTGGGAGTGTCGTCAGGAATTGACTTGACTAGCTACGATCCGCTACAGGCAATTACTCAAAACGATCCGAATGCTTTGGCGGTTTATGCAGCACACGCTCAGGTGCAAAATACCATTGTTTTGATCACAGATTTAATTAGCGGCGCTTCAAATACCGCGAAAAATGAGATTGCCGAGCGCGTAATTTCCGCCGTTGCCAATCAAATTAAATCAGGCCCTCTCGACTTAAGCAATTCCACGCAATTGCAGGCGATTATTGAGTCGGCGACGAGTCAACTGCAAGTACCGCAAGTATGTAGTATTGCTTCGGATGCTGCCCAAATTATTGCAGAGGGAAATCAGCGAATTGGTGCGATCGCATCCAGCAATTCCTCGCCCTCAGATGCCGCGACAGAAATCGCCCGCATACAAAAAGTCGCACAAGGACAAGTAGCCCAAGATTTACTGCAAGTCGCAGCCGGAAATAAGACGATTCAGTCGGCGATTTCGGAAAATACTGGTGCATCTCTAACTACCAAAATTCTGTCGGCGACAGCTAACAATCCAACAGTCCGTAATACTTTAGATACTGATGACTCCAGTACGCCATCTACACCCGATGAACCATTCCCAGAAAGCGGTATAGAATTCGTCAAAGATGGGACAAATACCACCGAAAGCACCGATGGTGATGATACCATTACTGGCAGCGCTAGCGACGATGTATTGCGCGGTAAAAAAGGAAATGACTTGCTGTTTAGTCTTGATGGCAATGATTGGATCAATGGCAATCAGGGGAACGACTTAACAGATGGTGGAATAGGGGACGATACTCTCTACGGCGGAAAGGGTTTTGATACTTTGACTGGTGGTGCCGGCAATGACTTCCTTTCTGGCAATCGAGGTGAAGACATCCTAATTGGTGAAAAGGGTGACGATACCCTCTACGGCGGCCAAGGCAATGATATTCTGCTAGGAGGTCAGGGTAATGATTTCCTCAGCGGCGATTTGGGGGATGATACCTTAGTAGGGGATGTAGGGAGCGATCGCTTCTTATTATCTACCAATTCTGGTATTGATACTGTTGCTGACTTTGAAGTTGGTCAAGACTTATTAGTATTGGGTAAGGGGCTGACTTTCTCGCAATTGGCTATTGTCCAAGATAGCGATGCAACTTTAATCCGGTTTGCACAAACAGGGGAGATTTTAGCTTCTCTGGCCGGAGTTTCTGCTAACAGTATTAGTGCCGTTAATTTCGCATTGATTTGAGAAAGATGTGGGTTCAAGCACTTATTCTATGTGAGTTTGAAGTAAGTCCGCGCGTGCGAAGCTATCCCGTAGGGAATCGCCCGTAAAGATGGTAACGAATAAGTTTTAGGGGCGGGTTTTACCAAAAATAATTGCCTAAAACCAATTATCTCGTAAACCCGCCCCCGCCCTTGCCCGAACGTCCGCCAGGGGTTGAAACGAATGGCCCAACCGCATCGCAGATATGTATCAAAAATCCCGCTCTTAATATTTCAGTCTCATCACACTTGCTATTGAACGGCTTTTGTGTTATGTAATCCACCTCGCGATGACTCATCCGTAATATTACTTAATAAATTTTCCCATCTTTATCAAAACTTTAATTAAAAAAGTCTTTATAAAGAAAACTTTATATAGATTTTTAGAAAAAACAGTTATTGTTACTACAACCTTCAGAAAGTGTTTCGGACGCAAGTCGCGAAACAGGGGGATTATTGTCTTTTTTTAGCTATTAGTAGGTGCAGTATGCCAAATTTAAATAATCAAGTTTCCATAAAGTCGATCGCCTTTATCGACACTCAAGTAGAAAATTATCAAAGTTTGATTGCAGGGGTAAAACCGGGTACGGAAGTAGTCGTTTTGGATGGGAACCGGGATGCGATCGACCAAATTACTGAAGTTTTAGCTCTTCGGACCAATATTGACAGCATTCACATAGTTTCTCACGGTGCTCCGGGTAGCTTGCAACTCGGCGACGTTCGCTTTAGTTTAGATGATATAGAGTGCGATCGGGATTCTCTACAGCAATGGTTTTCGCCACAAACCGACTCGATCAACAAAAATCGACCTAATATCCTGCTGTACGGGTGCTGTGTAGCAGCAGGCGAGACAGGTAAAGCATTTGTCAAACGCTTGAGTGAGTTAACTGGGGCATCGGTTGCGGCTTCCAAAAATCTCACCGGAAGTGTAGCCAAAGGTGGCGACTGGGAACTGGAAGTCAGAACCGGGGAAATAGAAACGCCGCTGGCATTTGAAGCCGAAGTATTAGCAGGTTACAAGTATGTTCTGCCTACTTTTGATCCGGCAACGAATTTTCCCATAACCTACAGTCTCCGTAAAGTTGCCAGTGGCGATTTTAACAAAGACGGCAATCTTGACCTAGCCTTTGCCAGCACAGGAGTTAATCGCAACGTCTCGATCGCATTGGGAGATGGCACAGGCAAATTTGGCGCTGCCACTAATGTTAATACCAGTCCGCCAAGCGATCTCTATACCTGGTCTGTCGCTGTAGCCGACTTTAACAAAGACGGCAATTCTGACTTGGTTACAGCCAATAATTTGACTAACAATGTTTCTCTCCTGTTAGGAAATGGCGATGGCACTTTTGGTACTGCCACCTACTTTGGTGTGGGCTCAAGTCCGTATACCGTCGCTGTGGGAGACTTCAACGGGGACGGCAATTCTGACTTAGCTACAGCAAATCAAAGCTCTAACAACGTCTCCATCTTGCGGGGAAATGGTAATGGTACTTTTGGCGCAGCTACTAATTTGAGCGTGGGGTCAACTCCCTATTTTGTGCTTGTCGGCGACTTTAACAAGGATGGCAAGTCAGACTTAGCGACAGCGAACGCGGGTTCTAATAACGTATCCGTCCTGTTGCAGAATGCTGATGGCACTTTCGGTATCGCCACTAACTTTACCGTTGGAAATAGCCCTAATTACATTGCTTTAGGAGACTTTAATGGGGACAACAATCCTGACTTAGCAACCAGCAATGAAAGCTCAAACAACGTATCAATACTGTTAGGAACTGGCACGGGAAGCTTTAGTGCAGCTACCAACTTTGGCGTTGCAACACAACCCCTTGCTATTGCTAGTGGTGACTTCAATGCAGATGGAAAAGTCGATTTAGCCACAGCCAACAATTCATCGGGCAATGTCTCCATCTTGTTTGGAAGTGGCAATGGCAGCTTTGGGGCTGCCACTAATTTTCCTGTGGGAACCAATCCCCAAGGTATTGTTGTAGGCGATTTTAACAAAGATGGCTTATCTGATTTAGCTACGGCGAACTTTGGCGGTCAAAACACCTCGATTCTGCTGCATACATCTCCGGCGGTAAATTTTGGTGCTGCAACTTACAGTGGCACTGAAGGAACTGCGGATACAGTAGTCAATATTCCCGTTACTATCAGCGCCACTCCTGACGCTGCTGTAACAGTGCCAATTGTCATCGACCCCACTAGCACAGCCACCCAAAATTTAGACTACACCTTTTCGCCTACTACTGTTACTTTCCCCGCCGGCACTACTACTCTCACGCAGAATGTTGCAGTTACTATCAAGCCTGACAATCTCCCTGAAAACGCCGAAACCGCAATCCTCAACTTTGGCGCAATCACAGGTGGCATTGCCGGTACAACAAAACAAACCACACTAACTATTGCAGCAAACGATCAGCCTTCAACCCTGAGTCCGTACCAAATAGACCTCAAAACAGGCGCCATTACCGGTGCGCCCAACCAGTTTATTTCTCTAGTAAATACCCCTACCGACTCCAACGCAGACAGTTGGTTAGAAGCCGTAGCAAAAATCAATTTTGACGGCAAGATCAAAAAAGCCAAATTCATCGTTGAATACGACAAAGCCCCGTCAGGATGGACGGTAAATCTCGGCGACTCTGCGTCAAACGATGGCTATGGAGGGGATGCAAGCACTCAAAGCCGCGATGCCGAGATGCAGATTGTTAACGGGGGTATGGCAGTTTTTGGGAATGACTACAATACACCCCCTGGCGGAGAACTTACCCCAGGAAATGTGCCTAACTTTGTGACCAACGGTTCCCGCGTCGAGTTAGAAGTCAGCAACGAACAACTGGCGTGGGATAACAAAAACGGGCTAAAAAATAGCTTGAATTCGCCGTATCTTTACGCCCTCAACGGCCAAGTTGATGCTACCGGGCCAGTCAATTCCGAGATTTACGCCGGATTTAACAGAGTGATTTCAGGGCCAGGCGATCGCATCGGATCGGGTGCTAGCAAGGTGACAATTCTGCTTAATCCGATCGACTATGCGATTACTGCTGGTGTTGCAACCGTTACAGAAGGCAACTCCGGCACAACTGCTGCCACTTTTACTGTTACCCGCAGCGGTTGCACTGACTTGGCGAGCACAGTAGATTATGCCATCGGCGGTTCTGCTAGCAACGTCAGCGACTACAAAAACATCGGTGGCACATCCGGTGCAACTGCTGCGACTGGTACGATTAATTTTGCAGCGGGCGAGACATCGAAAACCATTACTCTGGATGTTTTAGGCGACAGTGCGATCGAAACCAATGAAACCCTTGAGGTTACGCTGTCCAATCCCTCGGTATTAGATTCTACACCGACAATTACCACTGCTAGTGCTACCACAACTATCAGTAATGATGATACGGCTGGTGTTTCTATTACTCCTACGGAAACAACTGCTACAGAAGGCGGTACGAATGGTACCTACAGTGCGGTGCTCAAATCGCAGCCAAGTGCCCCGGTAACTATCACTCTCACAACAGGCGATCAGATTCAGGCGATCGCCCCTCTGACTTTCACTCCGGATAATTGGAATGTCGCTCAAACCGTTACGGTGCAAGCGGTTAATGATACGGTTGTCGAGGGGGCGCACAGCGCTAATCTTACTCACATTGTGAGTAGCGCTGATACGAATTATAACGGGATTGTGGTTCCAGGGGTGACAGTGGCGATTACTGATAACGATGTAGCGCCACCGCAACCCCCAAAACCACCGGTTGGTACATCAACCCTGATGAGTCCGTACCAAATAGACCTCAAAACAGGCGCCATTACCGGTGCGCCCAACCAGTTTATTTCTCTAGTAAATACCCCTACCGACTCCAACGCAGACAGTTGGTTAGAAGCCGTAGCAAAAATCAATTTTGACGGCAAGATCAAAAAAGCCAAATTCATCGTTGAATACGACAAAGCCCCGTCAGGATGGACGGTAAATCTCGGCGACTCTGCGTCAAACGATGGCTATGGAGGGGATGCAAGCACTCAAAGCCGCGATGCCGAGATGCAGATTGTTAACGGGGGTATGGCAGTTTTTGGGAATGACTACAATACACCCCCTGGCGGAGAACTTACCCCAGGAAATGTGCCTAACTTTGTGACCAACGGTTCCCGCGTCGAGTTAGAAGTCAGCAACGAACAACTGGCGTGGGATAACAAAAACGGGCTAAAAAATAGCTTGAATTCGCCGTATCTTTACGCCCTCAACGGCCAAGTTGATGCTACCGGGCCAGTCAATTCCGAGATTTACGCCGGATTTAACAGAGTGATTTCAGGGCCAGGCGATCGCATCGGATCGGGTGCTAGCAAGGTGACAATTCTGCTTAATCCGATCGACTATGCGATTACTGCTGGTGTTGCAACCGTTACAGAAGGCAACTCCGGCACAACTGCTGCCACTTTTACTGTTACCCGCAGCGGTTGCACTGACTTGGCGAGCACAGTAGATTATGCCATCGGCGGTTCTGCTAGCAACGTCAGCGACTACAAAAACATCGGTGGCACATCCGGTGCAACTGCTGCGACTGGTACGATTAATTTTGCAGCAGGCGAGACATCGAAAACCATTACTCTGGATGTTTTAGGCGACAGTGCGATCGAAGCCAATGAAACCCTTGAGGTTACGCTGTCCAATCCCTCGAAATTAGATTCTACACCGACACTTACCACTGCTAGTGCTACCACAACTATCAGTAATGATGACAAAGCTGGCTTTACTATTAACCCAACAGCATTAACTACAAGTGAAGTTGGTGGCCAGGCAGATTTTACTGTCAAACTCGATGCTCAACCAACTGCTAACGTTACGATCGGTTTGAGCAGTGACAATGTTGCCGAAGGAACAGTTTCAACTAATAGCTTAACTTTCACTCCCGCTAACTACAATGAGCCCCAAAAAGTAACGGTGACAGGTGTTGACGATTTGCTAGCTGATGGCGATCAAGCTTACAAAATTGTCACGGCTGTTGCTGTGAGTACCGATCCTAATTTCAATAACCTCAATCCTGATGATGTCACAGTAACCAACAGTGACAATGAAACTCCGGGAGTTACGGTAAATCCAACTGCGGGATTAACTACGGGTGAAGCCGGCAGTAGTGCTAACTTTACTGTGGTTCTGAATACTCAGCCGACTGCTAATGTTACTATCGGTTTGAACACGGATAATGTTGCCGAGGGAACCGTTTCTCCTAATACCATAACTTTCACTCCGGCTAACTGGAGTACACCGCAACAGGTGACAGTAACAGGGGTAGACGATAGCCTTGCTGACGGCGATATTGACTACAAAGTTGTCACGGGGGCTACTGTTAGCACCGATGCGAATTACAGCAACCGAGATGTAGCGGATGTTAGCCTTAGCAACAAAGACGATGATACCGCTGGTATTTCTATTACTCCCACGGCAACAACTGCTACAGAAGGCGGTGCAAATGGTACTTACAGTGCGGTGCTGAAATCCAAGCCGACCGCCCCTGTCACCATCACTCTCACAACAGGTAATCAGATTGAGACGATCGCGCCTCTGACTTTCACGCCCGATAATTGGGCTCAGGCTCAAACCGTTACGGTAAAGGCTGTTGACGATACGGTTGTGGAAGGGGCGCAGAGCGCTAATATCACTCACACTGTGACTAGCACGGATGCTAAGTATAACAGTGGGATTGTAGTTCCAGGGGTGACAGTGGCGATCGCGGATAACGACACTGCACCGCCAGTTATAGAACCAAAACCACCCATCAACAATAACGGTACTGGAACAGGGCCCATCAACAATAACGGTACTGGAACAGGGCCCATCAACAATAACGGTACTGGAACAGGGCCCATCAACAATAACGGTACTGGAACAGGGCCCATCAACAATAACGGTACTGGAACAGGGCCCATCAACAATAACGGTACTGGAACAGGGCCCATCAACAATAACGGTACTGGAACAGGGCCCATCAACAATAACGGTACTGGAACAGGGCCCATCAACAATAACGGTACTGGAACAGGGCCCATCAACAATAACGGTACTGGA
>NZ_JAUBPR010000056.1:0-3371 GCF_036700845.1 Microcoleus sp. S13_C5 | reverse complement strand
ACTGGAACAGGGCCCATCAACAATAACGGTACTGGAACAGGGCCCATCAACAATAACGGTACTGGAACAGGGCCCATACTTGGAAGTCCCGGCATTGTTATTAGTCCGGCATCGGGATTAGTAACTACAGAAGCAGGTGGCACAGACACTTTCACCATCAAACTCACCAGGCCGCCTACTGCTGATGTGAAAATTGATCTGCGTAGCAACAATGAGGCAGAGGGAGTAATTTCAACGGACTCGATTACCTTCAATTCTGCTAATTGGAATCAGTGGCAGCCGATTACGATAACGGGTGTGGACGATCGAGTATTTGACAGCGATAAGACTTATCAGATTGTCACTGCCCCTGCTGTCAGTGCCGATAGCGACTATAACGGTCTTAACGCACCGGATGCCACTGTTGTTAACAGGGGTAACACCATACCGCCTTTGGATTCTGACACTGCTGCTAACCCAGGCATCACCGTCTCCCCCACCAACGGCTTAATCACCACTAAAACAGGTGCAAAAGCCAAATTTACCCTCGCACTTAATAGCCCGCCGACGGCTCCTGTTACGATCGGTTTGAACGTTTCTCCTCAAAATCCAACAGAAGGTAGTCTCTCCACTCCAGGAGTTACCTTTACACCTGACAACTGGAATATTCCCCAGGAGGTAACGGTAAAAGGAGAGGGTGGTACTCTCTCTGCTCCTGCTAACCGACCTTACACGATCGTTACCGCCCCTGCGATCAGCACTGACAGCAAATACTCAGGTCTAGATGCCTCTGATGTCAGTCTCACCAATATGTTCGTTTATGCCGATCCCTACAATCAATATCCTCAGATTGTCGTTGGCCCAACAAACGAGTTGATTACAACAGAAACAGGCGACACTGCTAATTTCAGTGTTGTGTTGACTCACCAACCTATGGCTGATGTTGTCATCCCAGTCAGCAGTGACAACCCAGCAGAAGGAACTGTTTCTGTACCGAGACTGAAGTTCACTCCTGATAATTGGGATACAGCTCAGATTGTCACAATCAAGGGCGTTAACGATAATCAACCTGATGGCGATCGTCCCTACAAAATTATTCTCGATCGGGTTATAACCAACGAGCCTCCTGGGACAACTTCTTCTTCAAGTGCCCGGTACTCAGGTTTCGATCCTCAAGATGTCAGCGTGACTAATCTCGAACGCAGTTACACTTTCAACAAAATCAATACCGAAATCTCGAATTATTTCGACGGCCGAGCGATTAGCGGTTGGGGAGACTACAGCGGTGATGGGAAACTGGATTTTATCGCGTCGGGTCGCCCTGAGCTACTTAGCAGACCCGGTAGCGTCGATAACTTCACAGGCACTTGGCTGTACCAGAACACAGGCAGTACCTTTACCGCTAAAAGCGGCTACTCAAGTTGGGAGTTAGCTTCTGCCGCATCTTGGGGAGATTACGATAATGACGGTAAGCTAAATTTGGCCTTACAAACAGTAGGAAATGACAGAATTCGGAGGCCAAGCTTTCTCCAAATCTACGGCAACTATGCCTTCAACTCAGAACAGAGAAGTTCCGCTGATAGTTCGCAAGCATGGGGAGACTATAACAACGACGGAAAACCGGATCTCCTGAATGCCACCCAACAAAGTATCTTCGACTCAGACACTGGGTTGAGCCAGCAAAACGTCAGCGTACTTTACCGAAATAGTGGCAGCAGTTTTACGCCAGACTTTAGCGCCCAACTCCCGGGCGTTACCGACGGTTCGGCTGCTTGGGGGGACTATAACAAGGATGGCAAACCCGATATCCTGCTAACGGGCGATAGTGTTTCAGGCAAAATAGCCAAGGTGTTTCGCAATACTGGCAGCGGCTTTAGCGAAGCTTTCGCTTTGCCCGGTGTTTCTAATGGTTCGGCTGCTTGGGGAGACTATGACAATGATGGCGATTTGGATATCTTGCTAGCGGGTAATTCAGATTCTGGCAACATCACTAAAGTTTACCGGAACACAGGCAGTGGCTTTAGCGAAGACACGACTGCCGCATTGCCCGGTGGTAGTTCCGCAGCTTGGGGAGACTACGACAACGACGGCAAATTCGATATCTTGCTCGACAGCAAAGTGTACCGCAACACTGGCAGCGGCTTTAGCGAAGATACCAGTGCTGGAGTGACTGGTGACGCTCAGGGATATTGGGGAGACTACGACAGTGACGGCAAATTGGATATTTTGCTGGGCAACCAAGTGTACCGCAGCAATACTGCGATCGCGAACACTCGCCCAACTGCACCCACAGGGCTGTCGGCTGAGCCTTCTGGCCGACAAGTCACTTTTAACTGGAACAAAGCAACTGATGCACAAACTCCTGCTGATGGTTTAAGCTACAACCTGCGAGTTGGCACGACACCAGGGGGCAGTGACATTCTCGCCCCGATGTCTCTCAATGACGGAACTCGGCAAGTTGTAGGGCTAGGTAATGCCAATCAAAACACCCAGTGGCAGCTCAAAGATTTGTCTCCAGATAAGACATATTACTGGAGCGTACAGGCGATCGACACTGCTTGGGCCGGTTCACCCTTTGCCGAAGAAGGAAGTTTTACTACAGTTGCCAACAACCCTCCTGTCCTCAACTACGGCCCGACTACAACCCCGTGGCATTACCAGTACATCAAGTCGAGCAGTTCATCAACGTTCGAGTACACCTTCCCAGAAAATACCTTCACTGACCCCGATCCGGGCGACCAACTGACCTACACAGCAACTCTGATGGACGGCAGTCCCCTGCCAAGTTGGCTCACTTTCAATCCAGATACCCGCACACTCAGCGGCACAAGTCCTAAACTGCAGCAGTTAACAATCAAGTTAACAGCAACAGACAGGGCGGGTCTTAGTGTCAGCGACAATGACCTTACACGTCCATTTCAGGGTATGTTGCTGACATTTAGTTGCACCGGCGTAGTGATTGACGGTTATATCTCCGGTGCCACCCTCTTCCTAGACGCCAACAAAAACAGCATCCTCGACACCAACGAACCATCCACCACAACCGATTCAGGCGGTAAATTCAATCTCAACATCCCCTTCGAGACATTCGACACCAACAAAAACGGAGAAATCGACCCATCAGAAGGCAATCTAGTTGCCACAGGAGGCACTGACACCGCCACCGGCTTACCCCTAGAAACACCAGTCACCGCACCCCCAGATGCGAGTGTAGTCACCCTCCTAACCAGCTTAATCGCCGACTTAATCGACAAAGGAATTGAACCTGAAGAAGCCCAATCTTTAGTCAAAGCAGCCCTTTCTCTCCCCGCCGATGTTGACCTAACTAGCTTCGATCCAATAGAAGCTACCAACAATAACGTACCGGGCGGAGTCCAAGTCTTAGCCGCCAT
>NZ_JAUBPR010000235.1:0-3550 GCF_036700845.1 Microcoleus sp. S13_C5 | reverse complement strand
CTTCTTTGAACACAACTTGATATTTTTTATTATATCATATTAGTTGTTTGTGTAATTAATTTTGTTTGACTACTTACCACTCGAAATCCAGGGGGAAAAGTTGACATTTCCATCTCACGGGCGAGATCCTGTAAAATCTCGCGGGATAATATGCCTAATTCGGTGTTCGATTCGAGCCAATTAACTAATGTTTAGGTAGACATCGCTTAGCGCCGGCGAAAGCCGAATCGTGGTAGTTGTTGTAGTATATTTCCTGGTACTACATCAATATTAACGGCAACCATAGCACCTTCCGGTTCAAATTTGATAGACAGGTTTAGTTCAACTGGGTTATTAAGCTGTTGCACCCTTTTCAAAGTTCGTCTCATTTTCAATCGCTGCCACAAATTGCGAAATCTGTTCGGTAGATATGATGTGATAAACACTTTTGCCACTTCGCGCCCGATCAATATATTCGCGATATCTTGGAGTCAAATATTTGTGACACAACCAAAGCACGCGGTAACCGATCGTCGAACCCTTGAATATTGGACTATTTTCTTGCCAGCCTTCGGGCGGATTAAAGTAACCCGAGATCATTCATTTAGTCATCAACCAGAAATGCACGTATAGCGGTAGATCGACATAAACCAGAGTATCCGCCTCATCAAGTCGCAGCCAGACGGTTTCCATGCAACCAAACCCGTCAATAATCCATCTGTCAGTCTGCCAAATTTCCTGATGGGCGCGCTTGTAGTCTTCCTGTGACACCTGAACGCCGCCCGATCGATATTTAATCTTGTCCAAGACGTAAAGCGACAACCCAGTGATGTAGGATAATCTCTTGCTGAGAGTTGATTTACCGCCTCCAGCATTGCCAAATACTCCTACTTTTTTCACAGCCACTCTCCTTTTAGCGTTACCGAAATTAATAGGATACAAGGCCCATTCTTAACTTGGCCGCTGTTCTATACTACCATAATTACTTCAGTTGACAGTTGACAGTTGATAGCGACATCTACCTGGAAGGAAGAGGATTGGAGTAATGAATAGTTTTCTTTTAATTTCTCCCTATCGGGGAGAGGCTTTAAACCAATTCTTTCTGGTAAAATTTTTCCACGTCAATGATAGTTTTAGAGTTTAAGGCTAAGGCAAAAACAACTCTATACGCTGCAGACGAAGCGATTAAAACCGCTCAGTTTGTCCGCCACAAATGTGTCCGTTTTTGGATGGGCAACCGAGGTGTGGAACAAAAAGATATGTATCGTCACAATACAGCGTTGAGAGCCGAATATCCCTTGGTCAAAGCCTTAAACTCTCATGCTTGTCAAGTTGCAGCTCTTAGGGCATATATAGGGCAAAAAAGTGTGAGTAAGGTGCTAGGGCGAGCGATTGCTTTCTTACCCATTACCGGACGTACCTCACTGCCATTGAGAAGGGTTATAATTAGGTTCAAGTTAGTCGTGTTTTATATATTTCGCACTGCCCCCCCTGCGATCGCCGTTAAAATAGCCACGCCAAATGCCAGCCGATACCACACAAATACCCAGGTGTTTTGAGTTTGCAGGAACTTCATCAGCCACGCGATCGACAAATAAGAAAACACCAATGCCGAAATCGTTCCCACTATCAAAGCTGCAACTCCAGCATCGCCGATTCCTTCTCCTAAAGCACCCTTCAATTCCACTAATCCAGCCAGAGTAATTGCCGGAATTCCCAATAAAAAAGAAAACCGCGCGGCGGCAGGTCTTTCCAATCCTATAAACAATCCTGCAGTGAGAGTGGAACCCGATCGCGAACACCCCGGAATCAATGCCATTGCTTGAGCTAATCCCATCAAAATACCGTCTTGAACAGTTAACTTTTCATAAGTGCGATTGCGCTTGCCAATTTTTTCTGCTATTGCTAACAGCAGCGACATGACGATCGAAGCAATGGCGATGCTGGCTAAACTTCTTAGCGGGGACTTGTCAAAATCGGGAACCAATATCTTGATTAGCAGCCCAAAAAAGACTACAGGTATTGTTCCCAAAGCAATTCCCAAGGCGATCCGAAACTCTTGCGATTCGTAGTCGCGTCGCATCACGGCATCTACAGCACCCAAAGTTATAGTTGTCAAGTCTTTCCAGAAATACCAAAGCACTGCCACAATACTGCCCAACTGAATTACAGCAGTATAGGCAACCCCCGGATCGCCCCATCCAAGGGCGATCGGCACTACCTTCAAATGAGCGCTGCTGCTGATGGGCAAAAACTCGGTTAGTCCTTGTACAATTCCTAAAACAATCGCCTGCAACAGATTGATTTGAGTGGGCCCGGAAACATCAGCAGCGGGCGTTTGGGCCAGGAGTGTGTCAAGCAAAGCTATCATTAGTTGTGAATTCCCAGTTGTCAGTTTCTAGTTATCAATTGGATTTAAGATTTTGCACCTTTCTGGGAAGCTAGAAGTCCATCCCACAAATAAATTTTATTGTGGCGCGGACACTTCCAGCCCGCCCCTGAAAAGCCGATCGCATATAGTGCTCTTCGGTCAGTAGAATTGCCTTGTCGATCGCCACTATCAGCAATTTTATGATAGTCGAGCCGAAACTACTTTAACCTACTCACCAACATTTGCCTACATTTTGCTGATAAACTTAGGAAAGTTTTTGCATCTGATTTCGCTTTCCTTACAGCAACGGCCTACACCCTATGATATTTCCTGAGAACAAAAATTCAATTGTTACTCCTGCTTCTGGCCTGGGCTTGCTGAGGCGAATCTTGTCAGCTAGTCTTTTAACAGTGGCGATCGCACTTAGCTTGATACTGCTAAGCGGAACGGCCCCAGCCTTGGCAACTCTCACCGACGATCGCTTTGACGGTACAATATTTGCCCTCTACGCCGGCAACGGTTCCCTAGTTCCTCCTAAAGTCAAGCTTACAGATTCTTTCAAACGCCATAAACCCGTATTGTTAGTGTTTTACACTGACGACAGCAGCGACTCCAAGCAATACGCGATCGTCGTCTCTCAACTCCAGGAATTTTACGGCCGCGAAGCCGATTTTATGCCGATAACAGTTGATTCTTTGCCTCCGCAACCGTCACCAGAAATCACCGAGCCGAGCCATTATTACGAAGGTTTCGTACCTCAAACTCTTATCCTCGACCAATCGGGAAAGGTAGTTTTTAACGACAAAGGACAAATACCCTTTGAACAGGTAGATGATGCTTTTCGGAAAGTATTTGACTTGCTGCCCCGAGAAAAATCAATTCCGCTAAAACGCCGCGTGGTGAACGAATTTAATGTTGAATTGTCGAAGTAAAATGTTTCAAGAAGTAAGCTAATTTCAACAAATGAAATACTTCCGAAACCAGACTTGTTCTAGAAGTCTGGTTTCGATTAGCTATCAAAGCAATTCAGTATCAAAAATGAAGTCGGAAATCAAAATTTTATTAATCGCGGTTGTGACGGTATTTTTAGTTTTAAAAACTGCCGAAGTTGGGCGATCGATAATGGGAGCGTGTCACTTTTGCGATGAGTATAAATACTCATGAACCCCACCATGACTTTTTTACCGATCATCAGTATAA
>NZ_JAUBPR010000055.1:0-40529 GCF_036700845.1 Microcoleus sp. S13_C5 | reverse complement strand
ATCTCTTGTTTCATCTGTCGAAAGAATTCTTAAAGAATTTGGAGATAATTATGTAATTAATTTTGCTTAACTACTTACTGTGCTGGCAAATCCCGGTACTAATAAATCGGGTAAAGTGGTAGCGCAGGCCAGTAAGTCGATCGCCCCTGGTTCGAGATTTGACTGAGAAATCGCGTCACGGACGGCAAACGCTGCCATTTGGCTGTTAGAATATAGTGTTTGCTGCTGTTTGTCGATCGCGTAGTAGCGCTGTTGAATCCCGTTGCTGTTGAGAATTCGCTGCCTGGCTCTCGAAGCGCGCGAGGCAATTTTGCCGAGATATTCTTCCATCTCATCATTATTAATCGGTTCTCCCGGCAAAAATTTTCCCATCCGATTGATATAAGCACTGTACATGGCGTAAACCTCTAAAGCTGCTAATTTACTCGGGTTCGTTGGTTTGTTAAATCAAGCCAGAAAATATCTAAAATTGATGGTGCTTTGTGAAGCAGTGAACTTGCAAGGAGCAAGCAGCTATCTTGTAGATTCGCCGGAAATCAGGCAAGTTGAGCAACAGCGGCAACAAGTAACCTGAAGCGGGGTGAAGTTTATTGTAATTGAGCCAATATGTAAGTAGAGTTCCTTCACTGCTTGGCAACTACAATGGATTTTGAAGAAATAAATGTTTGGTATGCTCAATCTCAACGACGCACGGCTGTCTCGCTGTTGATGAAACGAGTCGGCGTAACTCGCACTAGGGCTGAATGCTTTATCAGGCTGTGGATTTATTTATTGGTTAAACAGCTTCAGGAAAATCAGCCCCGCCTCAAACCGCCGCTGGCGAAACTGGAATTGCCCGCAACAGAAGTGCAGTGCACTCACCGGGAAGCCGCAGAACTATTCTACTGCGATTCCGATCGCGGGAGCGATCGCGCCGCCGGAATGATGTTAGATAAATTAGCAGCACTCGGATTAATCGAAAAACACTTTGATGGTAACGCTACGACAATTCAAATTCAACCAGTTTCAGAAATTTTAGAGGCCGCCGAACCTCAAAAGCCTGTACAACTCCAATTAGATGATTTCAACCCTCGGTGCGACGCGATTCCAGTTGCCAATTTATTAGCAACTAATTACAACTGGATGAACCGCAACACTAACGCCGTTCCCCACAAAATTGCTAAAATCCTCCGGCTTTTTGCCAGTCAATACTCAAAGGGAATGCGAGTTTTGCGTCGCTCAGATAATCTCAATCCTGTCGGATTTTACTTACTTTACCCGACAGCTAGCGAATCAGAAGTAAATTTTTTTAATGCTGCTAGTAAAGGGCTTCATTTAAGTTCTATTTCTGATATCGATCCTTTCAAGATGGCGCTACCAGGAGATCTAAATTGCCAGTCAGTATTTGTCCGCAGTTGGATGATCGAGCCGCAGTATTTGTCAGAATACCGCATTGCTTTTCTCGAAGACACACAGAAAGTTTTAGGGGAAATGCAAACAGATTTTCCCAATCTTTGCGACTTGTACACGCTGATGATTCACCCCATGTACGAAAAACAGTCCCTGGCTTTGGGATTTCAGAAGACTAGCAGCGATAGTCAGTTATCTGTTTATTGGATGTATCTAGCATTGGATAGATTTTTGGCGATCGATATCAAGGAAGCGTTGCTCAAACTGTAAGATAACTCGGCGCTTTCAATCGCCGAGTGACGACAAACAGCTTACAAAGTCTCGCGACCCAAATAAGATTGCAGCACTTCCGGCACTTTTACAGTTCCGTCTGGCTGCTGGTAATTCTCCAAAATTGCCGCCATTGTCCGGCCCACAGCTAAACCGGAACCGTTCAGGGCGTGAACGAATTGAGTGCCTTTTTTACCCGCTTCTTTAAAGCGAATATTTGCCCGCCGCGCCTGAAAATCTGCGACGTTGGAACAACTGGAAATCTCGCGGTATTTGCCAGCAGATGGCAGCCACACCTCTAAATCGTAGGTTTTGGCGGCCGCGAAACCTAAGTCGCCGGTACATAGTGCGATCGCCCGATAAGGCAATTTCAGCGCCTGCAAAACTCCCTCAGCATCCTGCACTAGCTTTTCATGTTCTGCTTCGGAGGTACTCGGATGCACGAGTTTTACCAATTCAACTTTATTAAATTGGTGCAGTCGAATTAATCCCCTCGTATCTTTGCCATAACTGCCAGCTTCGCGCCGAAAACAAGGAGTATAAGAACAGTGATAAATTGGCAACTGTTCTGCTGTTAATATTTCACCTCTGTACAAATTGACAACCGGAACTTCCGAAGTAGGAATTAGCCACAAATCATCTTGGTCGCACTTGAAACTTTCCTCAGCAAATTTGGGTAATTGACCCGTAGCTGTGAGGGATTCAGTGTTAACTAAAAATGGGGGAATTACTTCTACATAACCGGCTTTTGTGTGGCGATCGAGCATGAATTGAATAATCGCTCTTTCCAGGGCTGCCCCGGCTCCCATTAAGCTCACAAAGCGGGGCTGAGCGATTTTTACGGCCCGTTCAAAGTTGATGATTCCTAATTTTTCGCCGATTTCCCAGTGCGGTAAAATACCGGGATTTTGGGGTATGTATTCGTCTCCCCAGCGCCGGATTTCGACGTTTTCCTCTTCATTTTTGCCGATCGGCGTTGACGGACTCGGCAAGTTTGGCAGCGGCAGCAATAAAGCTTCTATTTGAGCTTTTAGGTCTTTTTCCTGTGCTTGCAGTTCGTTCGACTCGGTGCCGACTGCGTTGCCTTCTGCCTGCAGTTCCTGAATTTCGGGAGATTCGAGGGGTAAACCCGATTTTCTTTTTTGACCGATGAGTTTGGCAATTTCGTTGCTGCGGGCTTGTAGTTGCGATCGTTTGCTTTCCAACTCCCGCTGCTGTTTGTCTAATTGCAAAATCGGCTCGATTTCATAGTTACCTCCGCGCAGGTTGAGGCTTTCTTGCACGGCTTGCGGGTTTTCTCGAATTAATTTGAGGTCTAGCACAGATTTATTCTAAATCTTAAATTTTAGATCGGCTGGGACAAAACGAGCTGATATAGAAGCTTTGTTAATCATTGGCATATTGAATCATAATTTATTCTGACTGAAAATCTTAGTTGGGTATCACCCCTGAAGGGTGACACCCCACAAATGTATGTTATAGTTGCAAATATTAGTAGATGCACCCTGATAATTTTCTACCCCAGCCAGCGATGGTAGGGGTTTTTTGTTGTCTGGCATGGAATTGAAGCCCTGGATGCACTATCAGTCTAAAAAACCCGGTTTCTAGCGATTATCGTCTCAAATGAGGCAATTACGTCAAGAAACTGGGTTTTTGCGTCCTGGACTAGGTTAGTAAAATATCTTTCCGGTTAAAAGTTAAAGCCAGTGCGAAGCAACCAAACCCATTGAGTGTCGTTGCGGCTGTCATTCTCAGGATTAACAACGACCCAAGCAGCAGGGGTGATGGAAATGTTGTCGTTGACCTGAAAGCGATAGAACGCTTCAATGTGATAGGAAGTATCTCGCTCGCGGCGCACATTACTGCTCGTCACGCGAGCTGGTAAACCCACCAAAACCCCGGGTAGGTTGCCTTCACCTCCCACATCTGGGAAACTTATACCGATCGCCCCATACACAATATCAGCGCGATCGCCGCCGTCAACATTTAGCACAACCAAGCCACCTCTACCATTAGAAAGGCTGCTAACACCGGAATTTTCTGCATTGGCGCGAGTATAAACGACCCAACCGTGAACTTGGAAGCGGGGAGCAAGGCGGTAGAATCCTTGTACGCCAACAGAATCGCTGGATGTAGCAATATTGTTCCCAAACGGTTGTGCAGCCAGAAAACTGCCCGTACCGCCTGTGATATCGGCTTTACCGCTTGGTGCAAAGGTACGAGAATAGGCTACGCCAATGGCTCCGCGATCGCCCCGGTAGGCAAGCTGAACCAGAGCATTGTAGGAACCGTTGAATAAACCGTTACTTTGCTGCGAGAGATTGGGATTTCCGGCTACATAGCCCACAGTCAGGGTGAGGTTTTTGACGATCGTCCAGTTGACAGCAGCACCGCCACCTCCCCGGCGGTAGAGGGGATTGTATTGTCCGAATTTCGAGGGAATTCCCTCACTATCGCTGGCGATCGTTGAATGCAGCAGGTGGTCCCAGTATAAAAGCAGTAATCAGGTGAGGAAAATGGTGGATGTGCATATGACGAAGCTCCGCATAAGGAACTGATCGACCGAATTAGCAATATTACGCTGCGCTTGAACCGGTGCGAACTTTGTCAATCGTCACTGCGATAATTATCACCAGACCTTTGACAACTAACTGCCAGAAGAAAGACACATTCATGAGAGTTAGTCCATTGTTGAGCAGGGCAATAATTAAAGCCCCCAACAAAGTACCCCAAATAGTGCCAATTCCACCTGTAAAACTCGTTCCTCCCAAAATTACAGCAGCGATCGCATCTAATTCGTAGCCTTGCCCCAACATCCCCGTCGCACTGTAGAGGCGCGACGCGCTCATAATTCCACCTAAACCAGAAAGCAACCCACTCACGCCATAGACAAATAACAGCACCCGACTCACCTTAATACCTGTCAATCGTGCTGCCCGAATGTTGCCTCCCACGGCGTAAATATGCCTCCCGAGAACAGTCCGCCGCAAGACAAACCAACTCGCTAGAACTGCGAGGAAGGCGATAATAACCAACCAGGGAATTGGGCCGACATAATTGTTACCTACCCAAGCAAAATTCAGATTTCTATTGATAACGGTAGTGCCGTTAGCGACTAAATAAGCAACTCCCCGCAAAGCTGTGTAAGAACCGAGGGTGACGATGAACGGAGGCAAACCTAAATAGGCAACTAGCGAGCCGTTAAGCAATCCCAAAAAGACTCCGGCTATTAACGCAGCCGGTACGGCAAACCAACCCAGACCAGGAACTAAGGAAACCAGCACCCCGACAACTGCCGTCACGCCCAAAATTGACCCGACTGAAAGGTCTATTCCGCCAGTCAAAATCACAAAAGTCATGCCAGTAGCAAGGACAATATTGATCGATGCTTGCCGAATGACATTGATAAAATTTCCTACGGAAAGAAAGTTGGGCGTTACCAGGGAAAAAATTACACATATGGCCACCAAAATCGGCAGGATACCGGCAACTTGGATGAAATTTTTCCAAGCTTGAGCTTTACTTGTTTTCTGCCGATCGCTCCCTGAACTTCTGCTGGTTTTTGTTTGCGTTTGACTCATGATTTTACTACCTCTTTTGCACCAGTGGCATAAGCCATAATGTTTTCTTGCGTAATCTTTTCCCCTGTCGAGCCGCCTACTTCACCGACGAGGCTTCCTGCTCGCATTACTAAGACGCGATCGCTCATTCCCACAATTTCCGGCAGTTCGCTGGAAATCATCAAAATAGCTACACCTTTGGCTGCCAAATCGCTAATAATTCGATAAATTTCGCTTTTGGCGCCAATATCCACACCCCGCGTCGGTTCATCGAGTAAAAGTACCTTTGGGTTGATAGCCAACCAACGCGCTAGCAGCAACTTCTGCTGATTTCCCCCTGAAAGATCCATTGCCCTGATGCTCGGACTTGCAAGGCGAATCTGCAAATTATTAATAGCCTCATTGACAACTTTCAACAGAAAGCTTGAGTTAATAATGCCAGCTTTTGCTTCTTTATCGAGGACATTCATGGTGATATTCTCACCCGAAGTTGCCTCTAAAAATAGTCCGAGAGCCTTGCGATCTTCTGGCACGTAAGCAATTCCGGCTGCCATTGCTTCATTGGGTGTCGAGACATTGAGTTGACGACCTTCCAGTTTTATTTCACCGCTTACCTTCCGATCTGCACCAAAAATTAGGCGGGCAAGTTCTGTTCTGCCAGCGCCAACTAAACCCGCTAAACCCAAAATTTCGCCCGCATAAAGTTGAAAACTGGCAGGCTTTACTTTGTGGCCGTCGCTTAAATTTGTTACCTCAAGAACAACTGCACCCGGTGTTATTTGATGCTTGTTTTCGTACAAATCCTGTAAAGAACGACCCACCATCATTTCCACCAGGCGTTCGGCCGAAATTTCGTGCTTTTCCAGAGAGCCAATATACCCGCCATCTCGAATGACGCTGACGCGATCGGCAAGGGCATAAATTTCTGCCATTCTGTGGCTGATATAAATAATAGCAATCCCCTCATTCCGCAAGCGGCGAACCACTTCAAAAAGCTTATCTGTTTCCCGGTCTGAAAGCGCAGCCGTCGGCTCGTCCATCACTAAAATTCGGCTGTTGTGTTTGAGCGCCCTAGCTATTTCCACTTGCTGCTGTTCGGCAATTGAAAGTGTCGAAACCAGGTCTCCAGCCTCAAAATTTGCATCAAGGTTTTTCAAGACCTCAGATGCCTTGCGCCGCATTTCATCTTGGTCTAAAAATGTACCTCCTTTCTTCAGCTCGCTGCCCATAAAAATGTTTTCAGCAACTGTCAGATTGGGGGCGAGATTGAGTTCTTGATAAATAATCGCTATCCCTAAATCTCTGGCTTGAGCGGGATCTGTCATCTTAACGGCTTTGCCGTCAATTCTGATTTCGCCTGCATCGGCTATGTAGGCTCCCGCCAGAATTTTCATCAGCGTACTTTTGCCCGCACCGTTTTCCCCCATGAGGGCGTGGACTTCGCCCGGGTAAACGGTGATATTTACATCGTGCAAGGCTACAAAACCGTTAAAGGTTTTTTTAATACCTTGCATTTCGAGGACGGGCTTAGTTTTAATTGAATGTTGAGTGCTATTTACCATCGCAAATACCGTAATTTTATGCGAATTACAAGTCGAGATTTGCTACATCAATTTATGGAATTAATGGCAGGTAGAGCTGTATGGTACGCATGGTTCCGTTTACTCCTGTCAATAGCAGAATGACTACTAAAGAGAAGTAATTTCCCAAACAACTCGGTTTCCAGCAATTCCTGGTTTATTCACTTGTCCAGCCTTTATGTTGATTGACGTTTTCGCGAGTAATCAGCGCGACTGGAATCAGAATGTTTGGATTGGCTGGCTTGTTTCCTTTCCGAATGTCGTTCCCGACTTCAACTGCCTTGGCTGCCATGCGAAATGGATCTTGAGCTGCTGTAGCCACAAATAGACTGTTGTTCTGCTTGAGCGCATCTAAAGCTTCAGGTGCACCATCGACTCCCACAATGAAGAACTCGCTCCTTTGTGCTTGTTTGGCTGCTAATTCTGCACCAATGGCACAGGGGTCATTAATTGCAAAAACAGCATCAATTTTTGGGAAGGAAGTAAGGACATCACTCATCACTCTCAATCCGCCATCGCGGCTGCCTTCTGCGTTCTGATCTTTGGAAAGAACCTTGATATCGGGATATTTGGAGAAGACACTCTGGCACCCCTGAACTCGCTCGACCACTGAAGCGACGGGAGGCCCGTTGATAATCACAACGCTACCTTTTCCTTTCAAGCGATCGGCTATATATTGACAGCTTACTTCGCCAGCTTGCACGTTATTTGAAGTAACTGTGGCATCCACGCCTCCCTCGGCGGCGGTATCAACTGCAATTATCGGAATTCCGGCTTGCTTGGCTTTTTCAACAGCGGGTGCAATGCCTTTGGTGTCAGCAGCATTGAGTACAATCATGCTGACATTAGAGGCAATAAAATTTTCGATTTGATTAAATTGCTGATTTAAATCGTCGCCGCTGGAAACGAGAGTTGTCCTCACGTTTGCACCGCCGATTTTCTTGGCTTCGGCCTCAGCGCCCTTGCCAACTTGTACGAAGAATGGATTACCTAGGTCGCGGACTGCTACAGCAACTGATGAAAGTTCGGAGCTGCTTGGTTGTATACTGTTTTGAGCGTTCTGGGAAGCTGCGGTGCAACTTGCCAGAGTGCTGCTGAGGAGACTAAAAAGACTGAGTGCGATCGTTACTCGTTTCACCTCAAACTCCAATGAAGGCTAGTTTGGAGAGAGTCGCTCGTAAATATGACGTTGCCAACCTAACATTAGCTTTTGTTAGGTTTAAACTCGAATACCTAATGTTTTAGGTGAGCGGCTTTTCTTTGTACATAATTGTACGAGATCGTGTTTATTTTATGCCCGTAAAAATCTATCACTCGGTTCGCCAGACTACTTTTGTTAACCGAAAAGATATGAATATTCAAACTATCTCCTCGATCCCAAAAGAATCAACGATGTTAAATTTTTGTATGCTTTATGAGCATTAATTTTTTTGCAATGCGTGACAAATTTTTAGGAGAATATTTTCGACAAAATCTTTCAGAAATTGCTTTTAAAAGCTGGCAGAGTCATAGTGAATTTAACTCTCTATATTTGCTGATGATAACAGTTAAAAACTGGCTCTATATCTATCTTTGGATAGACAATACTTTTACCAAAGACTAAAAATACGAGATCCTCGATCGGCACCGATATGGTAATCCTCAGTCTGCTCGGACACGCCACGCCAACTCAATAAATCTTAAATTTTGCTTGGGGTACAATATTGTAAAAAATCATTAAGTTTACAGTCAGTAACGGTAGATCATAGTAAACTGAAAGCAAAGCTTCGCGCTCACCCATGCAGCTAGTTAAAAAGCCCTAGTTAAAAAGCAGATAGTCCCTCAAAACCAACGGTGAGAGTAGGCGAGTCAAATATTTGCCTGTAAAACCTGCAATTACAGTGATCGTGACATGGTTTAAAAGCTCTGGATCATGACGATCGCCCTTTTTAGCCAAGTCACAATACTGCAATAATTGTCTGCGCTGTCAATGGGTAAATCACAGATGCGATCGACAAATCACCTATTCTGCTTCCTAGAAATATTTGCCAGCGAAGGCGGCATTCAATCCTACGTTAAAGACATTCTCAAAGCTTATCTGTCCATAACCGCAGGGACAAACTCGCTGCCGCAAGCTGAAGTTTTGCTGTTGCGAGATTCCCCAGACTGCAACAATCCTTACGAGTCAAAAAATCTGAAATTTTATTACCTCAAAACCGAGAATCCCGGGTTTGACCGTCTTAAGTTTGCTACACTATTATTAACTCGCTTGCTGCAAAAACGACCGCCGCGGGTTTTTTGCGGTCACATCAAACTGGCACCGCTAATTCAAACTTTATGCCAGCCGCTGGGAATTCCCTACACTATTTTAACTTACGGCAAGGAAGTGTGGGAACCGCTTCCGCCCAAAGCTCGAACAGCAATGAGTAAAGCTGACAGTATTTGGACTATTAGCAGGTACACGCGCGATCGCACTTGCGAAATTAACCGATTAAATCCCGAAAAAATCCACATAGTGCCTTGTACTGTAGATGAAAATATATTTACGGCTGGGCCGAAGCCACAGGATTTATTAAAGCAGTACAATTTGGTTGGTGCTAAAATATTGATGACTGTAGCCAGATTGCGATCGAGCGATATTTACAAAGGTGTCGATGTCACCATTCAAGCTTTGCCGCAAATAGCCAAAACTTTTCCGAATGTGAAATACTTAGTTATTGGGCGCGGAGACGATCGATCGAGATTAGCCACACTCGCTGATGATTTGGGAGTTACCGAAAGAGTAATATTTGCGGGTTTTGTAGCGACAGAAAATTTACCAGCACATTACCAGTTAGCCGACGCTTATGTAATGCCCTCCCAGGAAGGGTTCGGTATAGTTTATTTGGAAGCGCTGGCTTGCGGAGTACCCGTACTCGCGGGGGACGCGGACGGGTCAGCCGATCCGCTGCAAGATGGTAAACTCGGATGGCGAGTTCCCCACCGAGATTCAGCAGCAGTAGCGGTTGCTTGTGTAGAAATGCTGCGAAGAGAGGATAAAAGGTGCGATCGCCACTGGTTGAGGGAACAAACCCTGGCAAAATTTAGTTTTGAATCCCTTTGTCAATCCTTACAAGGAATTTTTCAACCCTCTGACTCAGATAAACTTATGCCGTAGAGAGCGGTTTCTGGGTGTACAATGGGAAAATTAACTCGATCGACCGCCTGAATTTCTGAGTAGGATAGAGTTATGCCTACCTGCAAAGACACCCAAGGAGACCACCGTGAACCAAGGCACCCCCAAAATATCTTTCAAGCTACCCCGTATTAGCAATTGGCTGATACTGCTGGGCATCGCGTGTTTGTTGGTGTCAATTGGTTTGGGTTGGATAGTTAAATCAGTGTTGATTGTAGTAGCTTTTTTGTTGCTGACGCCTGTGGTCGCATTTTTCGCGCTTCAGTGGTGGCTGAAACGCAATTTAATTGAGGACAATTGTCCAGTTTGTCAATACGAATTTACAGCTTTAAATCAAACTCAGTTTCAGTGTGCCAACTGCGGCGAACCTCTGCAAATAGAGGAAGGTCATTTTAGCCGTTTGACTCCGCCCGGTACGATCGATGTTACCGCAGTAGAAGTATCATCGGTTCAACAGTTGGAAGATTAACCGATTTTAGATTTTGGATTTTAGATTTTGGAGTTTGGATTTTGGATTGAATAATTGTTGACTGTTAACTGCTAACTGTTACCAATTCCGAATTTCCGATGCCCGATACTTCGACTACGATCAGTATAAGTGCCCAATTCCCAGTTCCGCCTTCTCAAAATTACTTTTCTAGACGCACTGCATACCACTGCAAAAATTTTCCAGCCCCGACATCTAATTCACAATAAGTATCAATCAAATACTTGGCTTGAGCTTCCACCCCAGATATTTTATCCACGTCCTGCGGCAAATCTTCGTGTTCCTCGGTTAACACGGCTTTCAGCTTTTCTAACAGTTCCGCCGCCGTCAAAAACTGCTCTGACTGGTTTGTTTCTAAGACCACAAAGGTGTCTTCGTCATACAGTGACATAGTTTCAAAGGTTGAGGTTAATTATTTCTAAAGTTTCGTACACTTAAGCGAACCAAAGTATAAACTCTTAATTACAATTTTTCAGGCCCGGCTCGATCGTGTTACAATTAAGCACCATCAGAATTCCTAGCGGATTACCGTTATTAACTTAGTTGTTAACCGAGTTGTCAACAGATCCGACACAGCATTTCTGAGGAGATTTGTCAAGTGCAAATTTGTCAAGTGTCAAATTGTCAAGAAATATTCGATCGGCTGTATCTAATTATAACTGGCACTATACATTCCCATGATCACATCTTCCACTTCAACCCCTGTTGCGCGCAAGCCCTCTAAATCAGAAGGTCTCAAAGAACGCAGCAACTATTTACGAGAACCCGTTGCGACTGAACTGTTACAAGAAACTACCCATTTCACTGAAGACGGGATTCAGATTCTCAAATTTCACGGCTCGTACCAGCAAGACAACCGCGACAATCGAGTTAAAGGACAAGAAAAAGACTATCAGTTCATGCTCCGCACCCGCAATCCCGGCGGGTTCACTCCGCCGCAATTATACTTAGCCTTAGACAAGCTATCTGAAGAATACGGCAACCACACGATCCGCGTCACAACGCGCCAAGGTTTCCAACTGCACGGCGTGTTGAAGAAAAATCTTAAAGTAGTGTTTTCCTCAATTATTAAAAATATGGGGTCAACCTTGGGAGCTTGCGGCGACTTGAACCGCAACGTCATGGCACCGCCAGCACCGTACAAAAATCGCCCAGAATACAAGTATGCGCTGCAATACGCCAACAATGTCGCCGATTTGCTAACGCCACAAACCGGTGCTTATTACGAAATTTGGTTGGACGGCGAAAAAGCTGTGTCGGCTGAGGAAGACCCCGCAGTGAAGGCCGCTAGACAGAAAAACGGCAACGGCACAATCTTTAGCGACAAAGAAGAACCGATTTACGGCAGCCATTATATGCCGCGCAAGTTCAAGTGTTCCGTTACTGTGCCGGGAGACAATTCAATTGACTTGTACTCTCAGGATTTGAGCTTGGTGGTAATTACCAATGAAGCTGGCGAGTTGCAAGGTTTTGACGTGTTTGCTGGTGGCGGTTTGGGCCGTACTCACAATAAAGAAGAGACTTTTGCGCGGGTTGCTGACGAGATTTGCTATGTTGCCAAGGATGATGTTTACGATTTGGTCAAGGCAATTGTAGCAACCCAAAGAGATTACGGCGATCGCACAGACAGACGGCACGCGCGGCTGAAGTACCTGATTAACGACAAAGGCGTACAGTGGTTCCGTGAAAAAGTAGCCGAATATTTTGGCAAGCCGCTAGAAGCGTTTAAACCGCTACCTGAGTGGAAGTATTTTGATTTCTTGGGCTGGAATGACCAAGGAGACGGCAAGCTGTTTGTCGGCATTTCTGTGGATAATGGCCGGATTAAGGATGAAGGTTCTTTTCAGCTAAAAACAGCTTTGCGGGAAATTGTGCAGAAGTACAACTTGCCGATCCTGGCGACGCCACACCAAAACGTGCTGATTTACGATATTTCGCCGGATATTAAAGAAGAAATTCAGGGAATACTCGATCGATGCGGCATTCAGCGGGAAACTGCGATCGACCCCTTAGTGCGCTATGGGATGGCGTGTCCGGCAATGCCGACTTGCGGGTTAGCGATTACCGAATCTGAGCGCGTGATGCCGAGCATTTTAGAGCGGATTCGGGCGCTTTTAACCAAAGTGGGCTTGGCAGACGAGCATTTGGTGGTGCGGATGACTGGTTGCCCAAATGGATGCGCCCGCCCTTATATGGCAGAATTGGGGTTTGTCGGGAGTTCCCCGGAATCCTACCAGATTTGGCTGGGCGGTTCTCCAGATCAAACGCGGCTGGCAAAACCAATTGAGGAAAAGCTGCACGTCAAGGATTTTGAAGCTTTTCTGGAGCCGATTTTTGTTTATTTCAAGCAAAAACGGCAACTGAGCGAGAGTTTTGGCAATTTTTGCGATCGCGTCGGGTTAGAATCTATCCGTCAATTTGTAACCAACTACCAATCTGCTGACTCGATGACAACTGAGATTAATGAATTAGATGTTACGTCTAGTAACGGCGAGGAAAACGAGACTGCCACTGCTGGCGGTGGCAAAGTCCGCCGTCGAATTAGCGTCCGCGATGAAATCTACAACGAGCTCAAGGAAGAAGCAGCCCGTCAGGGCAAGCCAATCACGCAGCTAGCTACAGAGGCGATTTCCACTTATTTAAAGAAGATTAAGGAGGAAGCATAAGCCGATTTTCAATTTGCGCTTTGTGATTTTCGATTGTATTCAATAGACTTCTGGCAACAATAATATAAAGGCAGAGCATTTGCAGAAAAAAACTTGAATTTGTAAAATAATTCCGGTTGTAGATGCTTTGCCTTTATTGTTTTTTGAACTGTTGAAACCCCCCCTGCCTATCTCTTCTCATTCTCTCTTCCTCTGCGTTCTCTGCGTTCTCTGCGGTTAAATAAAAAAATCTCTAATAGAAAACGAACAATCCCAAATTCAATGCCTCAATTACAAAGATTAGCAGTTACTGCCGCTCAAATTTGCGATCGCAAAATCGACTTAACTAGGGAACAGCAGCATTATTTAAATCGAGTGCTACGTTTGCAAGGGGGCGATCGATTTATTGCGATGGACGGTCGAGGGCATTGGTGGTTAGCAGTCCTAGAAGTACGGGAAACCGGGTTATTTGCCTCGATAGCAGAGGAGATTGCTGTGAACAGGGAGCTCCCCGTGGAAGTAACTTTGATGGCGGCATTGCCCAAAGGAAACGGCTTTGACGAGGTTGTGAGGCAGGCGACGGAGTTGGGTGTGGCAAGTATTGTGTCGGTAACGAGCGATCGAACTTTGCTCAAACCCAGTGATCAAAAAGTCGAGCGGTGGAAAAGAATTGCTGCGGAGGCAGCGGAACAGTCGGAACGTCAAATTGTGCCGACGATTTTAGAGCCTGTTTCGTTTAATGTTGCTGTGAAAGATTGCGGTCAAAAATATCGATTTATTTGTGTTGCTCGCGGGGACAATCGGCATTTGTGGGATTGTTTGATTGGTATTTTCGATCCCCCCTTTGTAGGGGCGGTGCCCCCGTGCCCGCCCCCGGCTGGGGGAGAATTGTCGATTGTCATAGCTATTGGGCCGGAGGGTGGATGGACTGAGGGTGAGGTGAAAAGGGCGATCGAATTGGGTTTTGAAGCTGTTTCTTTGGGGAGTAGAATTTTAAGAGCGGTGACAGCACCGATTGTGGCTTTGTCTTTAGTTGGCGCGGCATTTGAGAAGAGCTAATCTCCACCAAGCCGATCGGAGACTTGATGGGTTTGGCGATCGCAGCTAAAATGTAAATACATAATTATCAGAGGAATAATATGTTACAGTCAGTAGAGGGGATATACCGAAATGGCAAAATTGAGTTATTGGAAATGCCCGCTGACATAGAAGAAGCGCAAGTTATTGTTACTTTTATGCCCAAAGTAGGGTTAGTAAACTTGCAATCTCGCGGTATCAACCAGGAACAAGCAGCAGATTTACGGGTTCGGTTGAGTAGATTTGCTCCTGATTGGGAACTACCGGAGATGGATGCTTACGATGCCTTATAGTCGCGGTGATGTGGTTTTGGTTTTGTTCCCAAGCTCGGATTTGCGTACTGCGAAACGCCGTCCAGCTTTGATAGTTCAAGCTAATAATCTGGGGACTGGTTTAGGGCAAACAATTACGGCAATGATTACTAGCAACTTAGCCCGCTCAGGACACCCAAGCCGGATTTTTGTTTCCCTAGCAACACCGGAAGGGCAGCAAACGGGATTGCTAGCTGACTCGGTAATTATGACAGACAATCTTGTGACGCTTCTAGAAGTTGAAATCGATCGCAAAATTGGTATTTTGTCGGATATGGTGGCAGTAGATGCAGCACTAAAGCACACTTTAGCACTCGAATAAATAGGGCGAATCGAATTCATGAAATATAAAAACAATCTTTAAATCAATCAAATCAACAGGACTTATGCAAAAACCAGGTTTATTCACGTAATTGGGTCATATTAGCTAGATCGCGACAATGAGAAACCGAGTTTTTTTGGTTAGCGTCCGTAAGTCACGATCAATTTTGTCTTGTGTTAAGAAAATTCATCAGATAGGTGGGTTGACAGCCAATGAAAATAGAGTTGAGAAACAGTCGATCGCTCTTTTGGTCTATTCCCTACGGGATAGCTTCGCTTCACGCACTTTTGGCAATTTTCGGTACAACATCAGTTTCTGCACAATCTCCGAGCTTTCCCATTGCTCAACAGATTAATTGCGATCGCCCGCAAGGAGATGCACAAGTCAGAACTTGTATTCGGTTGAATTACGAAGCCTCGGATAAACGACTGAACGAGGTTTACAAACAACTGATTTCCCAATTGAGTGGCGAAGAGCGGGCGCTACTTTCCGAAGCACAATTAGGGTGGATTAAGTTAAGAGATAAAACCTGTGAATTTGAAGTTTATAAAAATCGTGGCGGTACGGGTTATGGAGGTTTCCTCAATGAATGTTTGGATCGGATGACTAAACAGCGCACTGCGGAACTAGAAAAGTATTTAAAACAGAGATAAAATAGGAAGTACAGCGTACAATACCTGACAACAAGAAATAGAAACAAGTATTTATGAAAAGCAGATCGCCCTTCACCTTCACCCTCACCCTCATCTCAGCAATTGTAAGCACCACTGTACCAGCAGGTTTCGCCCAACGACAGCCCTCAGCCAACGAAATCTACATCGATAAAAATTGCCAGCGCAATCAGCAACTACCGCAACTTGAAAGATTCACTATCTTTAGCAGAAACGAATTTACAACTAACGGTCAAAACTATTGGTTCTACGCCGCCCGCTATCTAGACGGAGCAGTGCTTTTCTGTACCTCAAAACCAAACTTCAACCAACCTAAACCTCTTACAGCAAAACAAATACAATCCCAATTTATTGACAAAATACTCCGAGACCCCAACAACAAAACAGCCTTTATCATCGCTGTCAGAGAAGGAAATGGCCCCGAAGCACCAGTGACAAATTACGGCTTAGAATTGAGCAATCTCGATCGCCCAAAACTCACCTCCCTTTCCCTCCTACAGCAGCGGGGAACCCTCAAAGACGGCGGCCCCAGCGAACACACATTTCAAGGACGGGCAGGTCAATCTATTACCATCGACCTCAAAAGCAGAGCATTCGACCACAACATAACATTGTTCGACACCAGTGGCAAAAATATTGCCGAAAAAACTGGCAACTCCCAGAATCGCCGAGAGTCTCAACTCACCATAAAATTGCCTAGTAACGGCACTTATAAAATAGTTGTTAAAGGAGGCGATCGCACAAGCAAAGGTTCCTACACCTTAAGCGTTAATTCCAATCAACTTTAACTTATATTTTTTTTACATCCAGTCAACATACATCTATACACATCCGCGTTCATCTGCGGTTAAAAAATCCAAATCTTAATTTTTCCCAACAGCCCAAAATCCCAAACTAACACAACAGCAAAAATTGTTAACTACTGGCGGAACCAACCAAAAATCAGCCAAGATAGAAACAACGCCATTCCCGCAATCGCCATGACAGACATCAACCAAATAGCCGCCGCCTTAGAGGGTAAAGACTACAAACAAGCTGCCCAACTCATCAAACAACTACAAAAAGAATCCCCCGAAAATCCGTGGGTACAATACTATATCGCCCGCTACTACGAACTCACCAACAACCTCGAAAAAGCGCAAACAACCTACAAACAAATACTCCGCGACATCACCAACGCCAAAATAGTCTCCCAGACCCGCCAAGCTATTCAACGGATTGAAACCGCACAACAAAACCTCCGCCAACAAGCCATAGAAACCGCCAAAAACGACCCCAGCAACCTCGAACCCGGACTCCTCATCCTCGAACCCGTGAGTCCCGAAAACAAAGCCACAGCCGTACAAAATATCAGCAGAATCTTTAAAATCGACGCCTACACAACCCGGATGCAAATCCAAAGCCGCGGCTGGAGACTCTACAAAACTGGCCCGATTGCCGAACTCCGAATTTACGGTCAAGAACTCCTCAAAGCCGGCATTCCCGTATTTTGGGCAACCCTAAGCGATATTCAAAAAATCCAAATCTTCCGAGTGCAACATTTCCAGTCTCTCTCTTCCCCAGCCGTTGTTTGCAAAGATAAACTTGATCGACTCGGTGCGATCGAATTTAGCTGGTCAGAAGTTACCCAAAGAGTAGAAGGTTTGTTGCCGATGTTCATCGAAGTCATGGACTACTCCCCCAATCGAAGAAAGGAGCAATTTCGCCACAGAGAAATCAGGCAAGATTACGCTCAACTCTGTGACTTGCACATTCCCAGCAGAAACTGCATTCTGCGAATTTGCGACCAAAGTTACGAATTTCAACAAGGAGTTGACTTCACCAAAGCTTCAGCCGAACTTCCCACTTTACCGAACCATAAAAACAAAACATCGAGAGTCAAAAACTCTCAACAAATTCCTCAAAGTACCACCAGAATTAACTGGAATAACTTACTGGAAATATTCGATCGCCAGCTTGACGTTACACTTTGGTCAGAATTTACGCCCTTTGCCGAGACAGTGCTCGATTACACTAATATGTTGAGCAAGATCGAATCTCATATAGAAGTCGAGCGCAAATCAGAAACTCCTTGGGACTCAGCTTTTCAGCTATACAGCGGATTAGCCTTCCTCAGAAATGAAAAAAATAGGGAATAGAATAAAGAGTTAAAATTAAAAATGAGTAATGCCATTTTTTTAATTTTTAACGCCAGCATTTGGAGTTATCCAATGCCCAATTCCCTATTATCAATTCCCAAATTCCTACTTCGTTTTTACCTGACGAGCCATTTCCCGGAAATTGTTCATGCTGGGGCCAGGGCTCCGACGACTTCCAGTTGGTGTCGGCATTAAATTATTAGGAGCAAAAGTCCGATTCGGTTCAGCTTGACTCGGCACTTTCCCGTTACTTGCTGCCGCTGCAGGTACCTTCACGGGTTCCGGAGTATTAGTAGGAACGCTACCGACTGGTTCCTTGTCTTTCTTAAACTTTTTCTCTACCTTAGCCTTCTTAGCAGGTTCAGACTTCTCAGACTTCTCAGACTTAGCAGGCTCAACTTTTGCTGGTGCGATCGCAACAGGCTCAGCCTTCGCAGGCGCAACTTTTGCTGGTTCCTTCGCTCCCGATTCGCCCAAATCTAGGAAATATTCAGACTTTTTCAAGCCCAACAGTCTGCCGAAAAAGCCGAAAATACCGCCGAAGAAATTTTTGATAAAACCAAACATTAGACTTACTCCTTTTGTTCTTTTAGAGAAATTTGTACAAGCTTGTCAACAAAGTTAGATTACGAGCTATGGCAACCTTTGTCTACATTTATTCATCAAAATTTACATTTGGCTATATCTAAGCTCGCTCATCAAAGCAAATTTTAGGTATGAATACTCACAGTGCTTTGCACTTATTTACAAAGTATCTCAGAATTTGTTAGGGATTCGCACTCATTGCCGATCGTACCTCGATCCGATTCCATAGCTGTCCTAGTAGGGGTAAAACTCCCTAGGGCAGTAATCTATGCTGTAATCACCAAGCAATTTTCTTTTCAAATGAACAGTTCGCTCGATCGCAATCCCGTCATCCTCATACACGGCATCTGGGACACAAAGATTATTTTCAACACAATGTCCGCCCGTCTCACCCAACTGGGATGGTCAGTCCACAGCCTCAACCTCACCCCCAACGACGGCAGCCTCGGGCTCGACTTACTGGCAAAGCAACTCGCAGACTACATCTCTGAAACCTTCGATCCAGAACAGCCTTTAGACATAGTAGGCTACAGCATGGGCGGCATCGTCAGTCGCTACTACGTCCAGCGACTCGGAGGAATCAACCGCGTACAGCGTTTCATCACCCTATCTTCCCCCCACCACGGCACCCTCACCGCTTATTCCCTACGCCTACCAGGATACCTGGATATGCGCCCCGATAGTGGCTTGCTGCGCGATTTGAATCAAGATGTGACAATGCTCAAACGCATAAACTTTACATCAATGTGGACGCCATTTGACATAATGATTGTACCGGCGAACAGCTCCCAAATGCCAGTAGGTAAAGAAGTTAAAGTCAACGTTTTGCTGCACCGCCAAATGGTGACCGAACCCCTAAGTATTAACGCATTAGTTGAAGAACTCAAAGCACCTATAGAAAATAAAATTCCCACTTAAAAATGAATAGCAATTTCAGCCGCAACCCAGTCTTGCTAATTCACGGAATCTTCAGAAAATCGGGAATTTTTCACAAAATGTCTGCCTACCTCACCCAACTGGGATGGTCAGTCTACACCCTCAATCTCTCGCCCCATTGGGGCAATGCCAGCATAGACGAATTAGCCCAACAAATAGCAGATTATATAGACAAAAACTTTGCGCCCGCACAGCATTTAGATATAGTAGGATTGAGTATGGGCGGTTTAGTAACTCGCTACTACCTGCAAAGGTTAGGTGGTATTAACCGAGTGCAGCGCTTTATTGCCATATCTTCTCCTCACAGCGGTACTTGGATGGCTTACACTCTCTGGGGAAAAGGCTGCGTTCAAATGCGTCCTGGCAGTGCTTTTCTGGAAGATTTAAATCGAGATGCTGCCTTGTTGGAAAAGCTCAATTTTACTTCGATTTGGACAGATTGGGATTTCATCATTGTACCTGCTTCTAGTTCCCAAATATCTGCTGCCAAAGAAGTAAAATTGTCCGTATTTGCCCATGCCATGATGGCGAGGCATTCCAGCAGTTTAAAAGCTGTGGCTGAAGCACTGTCAGAACCATTGAAAGTTCCTGATTAACCGTTTGATTCATTCTTGTATAAGGTCAAATTTTGTAGGGCGGGTTTCACCTACAATAATTGCCTAAAACCACAAATCTTGTAAACCCGCCCCCAGCAACAAGGCAAATCGCTACCGGACTAGATATCAAACTGCATCGCCAACTTCAGCGTATTCGCTGCGGCCAAAAATTGCTTCAGCTTCGCAGTAATACTTGAACTCAAGTATATTGTGGAAAGGGTCTTCTAAAAAGAAAGTACGGTGTTCTGTAGGCAAACCGACAAATCGCCGTCTCGGTTCTTGATAGAAATTTAAGTTGTTTTGCTGGGCTTTTTCTAGCAACGCTTCCCAGTCAGCTTCGTTCGTAAAAATTAACCCAAAATGCCGGGGATAGATGCCTCGCTGAGGGGTCAAAGGTTCGCGGCTGACGTGGGCGACAATTTGATGGCCACACAAACCCATAATCGCAGAATTAGGCGATTCGCGACCTAGTTCGCAGCCGAGCCCGTCTACGTAGAACGCTTTGGTTTGGGCAATATCGGTCACAGGGAAGGCAAGATGAAATAAGACTTGACTCATGGAGGTACTAAATGCAGAATGCAGAATTGTTCTTTAATTATTTATCTTGGTCTAATCCTTGGTTGGTGGCGATCGCCCTAAATACAGTTTTACTCGCGATCGCCACCATTGCCCCAAAAAAATTGCTCACTCCCGCTGGTCAATTTCACGGCTGGGTATTGGGCGTCCTCATCTGGGGCTGTTTGGGATGGCAAGGCTATGCTGTGGTGATGTTTTACTTTCTTGTCGGATCGGGAGTTACCCGCATCGGCAAAGCCCAAAAAGAAGCAGAAGGCATAGCCGAAAAGCGTTCAGGCGCCCGAGGCCCAGAAAATGTCTGGGGTTCAGCTTTAACCGCTACTCTTTGCGCTGTGGGAGTTTTGGCATTATCTATTTTAGGAGAGACAGGCAAGATGTCTGTGCCACAAGATGCTATTTCCCTGTTATTGCTGGGTTACGCAGCGAGTTTTTGCACCAAACTTTCCGATACCAGCGCCAGCGAAATCGGCAAAGCTTACGGGAAGCGGACTTTTTTGATTACTAGCTTGCAGCCTGTACCTAGGGGTACCGAAGGGGCCGTAAGTTTGGAAGGAACGATCGCGGGTATTGTCGGCTCAATTTTGATTGCGCTTTTAAGTTGGGCCGTCGGTTTAATAGACTTGACAGGAATTGTTTTTTGTGTTATTGCAGCTTTTATTGCCACGAACATCGAGAGCGTGATTGGGGCGACGGTGCAATCTAAGTTTGAGTGGCTGACGAACGAGGTGGTAAATTTTTTTAATACACTCATAGGAGCGATCGCAGCGATTATTTTAGCGGCGACCTGGAGAGCTTTTTTAGCTTAGTTAATCCTGGACGCATTCACGACCTAAGAAACCGGGTTTGTTACGAGCATTCAAGGCCTTAACGCAGTAAGTAGTAAGACACAATTAATTACACAAGACTTTGGGCTACAAGCCTTGTCTAGTAAAAAATCAGCAAAAAATCAGTGTGTAATTAATTCTGTCCAATTACTTATTTTTCCAGAGAAACCCGGTTTCTGCCTCGCGAGCTATTAGCTATTAATCATTAGTCATTAGTCTCAAGCAATCAACTCATGACTAATGATTAATAGTTAATCAAACTAAGCGTCGTCTTGCGGCCCAAAAACCATTTGTAAAATCATCGTCGGTTCGCCCCGCTTGTGATAGCGATCGGCCCAATTGCGAATAATTTCATCTAATTCCTCAAGGGCTTGGTCGAGCCGTTCCGGCGGAATATCCAAAGTCTCCATAATTCGCATCACATTTGGTTGTTTTTCCGCCCAATCCTTCATCAGCCGGAAATATCTAGCCGTATCCTCAACCATAGTAAATGTCCGCTCTTCCTGCTCTGCGGGTGAGTAAGTAGCGCGAGTGAGGGCATAAAACGGCATTCCCCAAGGAGAATCAATGCGAGTTACTGTCCCAGAATAGATCAAGCGTCGCTTAATGTGTTCTGCTAGAGCTTCGCTCAAAGGCATTCGCCTTTCTGGAGACATATCTTCTTGCGATCGCCTGTGCAGAAACTCGATCAACTCCATAAACTGAAAAGAATTGATCAGTTGAGCGTCTGGCGGATTAGGAGGAATCTTGCTTTCGAGATATTTTTTTTCATCTACAGTCAAATTGTTTCCCGGAATGCGAGGGCGTCCCGGCATCCAACCATACTGTTCCAGCCAGACATAAGGAAACTGAATCAAATACCTTGGTTCTTGGGAACCCAACATTTTCAGCAATTTTCCCTGAGTCAGAGCTTCCCGGACTTCCTCAACAATCACCTTCACCCGTTTAGGCTCAATGTGATGCAAGTGCCCTGTCATCCGCAGGTTGTTGTCCTGCTCCATATAAGTCATATAAATGGCACACTTAGCCGCCGTTGCGGCAGCGTCTAGAAACGCCCCGTGCCTGTGCCCACTTGTTCTCATGGCGCTAAACGCCAGATATAGCATGATCTGATCCATTGCACTAGGGCTGAGGCTTTTGACCAGATCTAAAGAGTCATTTTTCATCACTATCCCCGAAATAGCCAAACTTGGAGGCATCTTGTCGTCCTCCATTAAATTATTGCGAGAGCGCCGAATCAAGCATAGCCGACTGTCGCCGGAAAGCTTGCCAGCTACCCTAATATTCAGGTTAGTTAATTTCCCTGAGGTAACAGGGGCATGGGCTAAAAGGCGATCCACACCGCATAAGTGGTTCTTATTGGTGGCGAATTTAAGTAGATTGCTGCACCCTCTGCGCTGACAATTTACCTAATATAAGTTAGTTATCGCACGTTAATTATAGTGCAGCCGTTGAAAATTAAACCCCGCCAGAGGCGGGGAGAACGTAAATAACTATTGCGATCGGAGGAATTTGAGGCGAGTCCGATCCGAGCTGATAATTTTTGAATAGTCATGGATGCCGAAACCCGATTCGATCAACTACAATAAGGGGGGGAGGGCAACGGATATCGGTTGAAAAACCCGGATGATCCCAGGTCAGTGGGTAATTCCTGTTTAATTGAAGAGTTTTCAAGACAAAACCGCCACATACTAGAATATATATCTAGGTAGATGGCGGTTCAAGGTTTATATGCTACCATTTCTTACACACAAAAGAATCTCCTAAGAACTGTCAACAAAAAGTGCACTTGTCGCTTAACCTGAAAAACTAGAATCCCAGAAAATCCGATCGAAGGAACTGCCCGAACCAAGTCAGTTGTGGTAATCGCTTGCGCCCAGTGCCATTAAAAATCTTGTAGGGGATGAGTGTAAACATTAGGTTCGGTAAAATTTCTGCGTCCGCTGCCCCTCTCAGGACCGCGATCGGGCTTGTGTTCAGTTTGGGCTGATAACATATATTGGGCGGTGGCAGTTTCGACCATGGGGAGTGGAGATTCAAAAGCTTGAGCGGCGCTGGCACTCAAGGTAATGCCCAACAGGCTCAGTAAAGCAATTGCAGTGTAGGTTTGCATGGGTAGTATCCGTGTCAGTGTCTATTACCTGATACGGACTTGCCCTGATTTATCAGGATAGATATCTGTGCAATTTTCGGATCTCTACAAAAAACCCTACCTCTTCAATTCTACTGAGCCCGCCAGCAGCCAAGCACCTGCCGAATTCAGCCTGCCCCATACTGTCAGAGGCTTTTCGGTTTCGCAATTGTGTAAAAATCTGTCGGTTTCCGAGTCCAAAGTCACGAGTTGCCAAGTTTGACCGGCTAAGGATGCGGGGCTTGTCAGCGTTAGTGTCCAGTCTTGTTCGCCGAGGCGACGGAAAATGCCCGAAAATTGGCTGTGGGTATTTGCTGTTTGACTGCTTTGTTTCTCTACTGACTCCTGACATTCGCCGCTGGCGGGATATGCTTCAGGTCGATCGAGATAATAGCGTTGCCAATCCAGCCAGTCCGATCGCCCCCGTGTCAAATTAAATAAAGGAATAACCGCCGCACTCGCCTCGGAATCTTGCAGCAAAGCTTCTTGCAAAACTCTCACCGGCAACTCCCTCGGCTGACATCCAGATTCCGCGCACAAAGCCGCCGCCATCCCCGCAGCCTGTCCAATATTCATTACCGTCGGTTGCAAGCGAGTTGCACCGTTGGCGATGTGAGAGACGGAAATATTTTTTTCGCAGACTAGCAAACCCTCTGTACTCGCAGGAATGAGGGCGCTGTAAGGAAGGGTAAAAGGAGTTCCCGTCCAGCGGCCACCCCAGCGGATCGATTTTGGCTGCAAGGGAATGTCGCCACTGGTGTAGTGGTGGTCATTGGCATAGTTGCCGATAGCCACCGCTTCGCAAATTCCCTCGGCATTGATTGGCAACTTCGCGACTCTTCCACCGACAACAGGCAAAATATCTTGTTCTCTGACTGTACTTATCCCTCGCAAGCGCCGACTTTCTCGGTAGTAAGGATGTAAGGCAAAGGAAGAAAGAAGGGAAGAATTTTGTTGATTTTCGATCGTTGAAATCGGGAAAATGTTCTGTGCAAGGCCGTAGCGGGGGCCGAGTTGCGTTTGAATGAAGCGGGCGAAGCTTTGAGTATGCCAGAGACTTTCTTGCAGGAATTCTTGTCGAGATGCTTCAGCTTTAATGAGTCGATCGACCCCTTCACCATAATCATTACCTCGAATCGGCCAATTAATCATCAACAATCCGCCCGGAAGCCTGCCGTAATTGAGAAATTGTTCGGAAGTGTAACCGTCCCAAGCACCGATAAATCGATCGGGATTGTCAACAGGCGGCGCGGGAATTTCTGGCCCGGCAGCACCTTTACCAAAATCCTGCATGATTGCCACCCAAGTTGGAGCTTGCACCGAATAGCTCTCTGTGAGAATATTAGATGCAGTCGGCGCGCTGGGTTCTCCCCACTCGGCTTGGAATTCCCAACCCCAGCGGTGCCCCACCTCCGCTAAAGCCAGCACATCTCCCAATTCCGTTGCATCCAAAGTGATTTTGGCCGAAACCGTAAAATCTGCAAACCGAACGCCAGAAATGCGATCTCCTTCATACAGCACATCGTGAGCTTTTTGTCCAGAAATCCAGTGCAAGTTCGGCAAACATTTAACCCAATCAGCGAAAATTTCAGCACCGGTACGGGGATCGTAAGTAAAAAAACTTACCCAGCCCCAATCCAAACCTCCCGGCTGTCGCTGCTGGAGTTCCCGCAAAAACGCGCCCCACAAACCAGTTTGAAAAGCTGCTAATTCATTGCCATCAGGGGCCGAAACGCCAGCGGAAGTCAGCATTCCTCCCAGCCAGGGGAATTCGCTTACTAAAATAGTTTTGGCACCTCGGCGGGCTGCTTGCACGGCTGCTGCGGTGCCGCCGGTGCCACCACCGACTACCAAAACATCTGCTTTTAAGACCGAAGATATGGGCAATACCATTTGAGATTTTAGATTTTAGATTTGAGATTGCGAAAGGCTCAGTAAGGTGATGAGTGCGCTACGGATAGATGTTCGGCGTTGGCGATCGCGAATTGAATTTTACTGCGTAAAGACTTGACAAATAATAAATCGGGAATTATGCAGCGCTCACACAATTTTGTTACTAAATGACCACAGGAGCGATCGCAAATTTTGATTTCTCATTTTTGGTGCGCCAATATTGGCAATATGACACCGCGAATAACGATAATAGAAAAAAGGGAACTGCATCTATAAAGTTTTACGTCTTAATAATTTCCCAGTTACTAATTAACGGCTGAAAATGGAAAAAGGTTTTATTTTGTGGTTCACCGGGCTGAGCGGTTCCGGCAAGACAACTATCACCAAAGCTCTCGAACCCGAATTGAAGGCAAGAGGTTGCAAAGTTGAAATATTGGATGGAGATGTCGTTCGCACCAACTTGTCAAAAGGTTTGGGATTTAGCCAAGAAGACCGAGATACTAATATTCGGCGGATTGGATTTGTAGCTCACCTGCTGAGCCGCAATGGAGTAGCCGTAATGACCGCAGCTATTAGCCCCTACAGAGCAATTCGCGACGAAATTAGAGCAATGGAAGCCAATTTTGTAGAAGTATATATCACAGCGCCGTTAGAAGTGTGCGAAGGTCGCGATGTCAAGGGGCTGTACGCTAAGGCCAGAGCAGGAGAAATTAAGGGTTTTACGGGAATTGACGATCCTTATGAAGAACCGCTCAATCCTGAAATTATTTGTTACACAGAGCGAGAAAGTGTGGAAGAGAGTGTTAAAAAAGTTCTGACCAAGTTAGAAGAGTTGGGTTACATTTGATGTTGGCGGGGTTGGATGAGGATAGGGGCAAAAAGCGATGGTGGTGAAAAGTTATTCGCGCAAGGTTCAACTTGAGAAAAAATATCACCCTTGTGTCCCCTTCGCGGAGAGGGAAAGGGAAGAATTTCTCCCCTTTGCTGCAAGGAGAGGGGATCAGGGAGACGTTTCCAGCAAAAGCTGCAAGCTAAGTTATTGGGCAAGCAATGCTGTCAAAAGTTTAATTGCCCAAAGTTTAACAGTGTCAGTGCTAGCGGCGGTGGGTTCATATCCTGCGGTGGCCCAGTTTATGCCTCCTCCTCCTCCTCCTCCTGCTGATGCGGGTTCTCCTGTTCCTGTACAAGTACCCGCAGCGCCGGGATTTCCGGCAAGTGAACCTTCAAGTGTACGATCGGAAGTTTACACTTTGGGAGCAGGCGATCGTATTCAAATGGACATCTTCAACGTCCCGGAATACAGCGGCCCCAACGGTCAACACCAAGTACAGGCAGACGGTTCCCTAAGTTTGCCGTTAATTGGCAGCGTTTCGGTGTACGGCATGACCCTAGAACAAGCTTCTAATGCTGTTAAAGACAAATACAACAAATACCTTAAACGTCCTTGGATTACCCTGAAACTGCTGGCGCCACGTCCTTTGCAAATTGCGATCGCGGGCGAAATCAACCGCCCCGGAGCTTATACAATATCCTCAGCAGCAGGCCCCGGAGGCACAGCAGAGCAAATGGGAACTCAAATGCCAACGATATCGCGGGCTCTGCGAATGGCCGGTGGAATTACCCAGTCAGCAGACGTGCGGCAAATCAAAATCCGCCGCCCCCAGCGCAACGCACCGGAACAAATTATTAGTGTGGATTTGTGGGAATTATTGCAAAACGGCGATTTGCGCGCCGATATGACTTTGCGCGACGGCGATACTATATTTATACCCACTGTAACTAGCCTCAACCGCCAAGAGGCACCGACTTTAGCAGTAGCTAACATTACCGGACAAAGCACTCAACCAATTAATATTGCTGTGGTGGGCGAAGTAACTCGCCCCGGTACTTATACTTTGGCAAAAGAGGCTCAAAGTAGGGTACAAGAGAATGAAATGGGTGAAAATTCTGGTTTGTTTGCTGCCAACCAAACCAACGGCGGGGAAAATGTTTTGCAGCAAACTGTAACGAGGGCAATTAAAATGGCGGGCGGCATTACGCCGGTAGCTGATATCCGACAAATACAAGTTCGCCGCCTGACGCGGGCGGGTACAGAACAAATTATTAATGTGAATTTGTGGCAACTTTTGGAAGGGCGAGATGTATCCCAAGATTTAGCGCTGCAACAGGGAGATACGGTAATCGTTCCCAAAGCCGAAAACCTCGATGCAACCCAAGACGAACAAGTTGCTAATTCTAATTTCTCACCGGATACTATCAAGGTGAACATTGTGGGAGAAGTCGTGAAACCGGGAGCGATTGCGGTGGTGCCAAACACTACTTTAAATCAAGCCCTGGTAGCAGCGGGAGGTTTTAATAAAGCGCGGGCCCAAATGGATGCGGTGGATTTAATTCGCCTCAATCCTAACGGCACAGTTTCGCAGCTAACTGTTAAGGTTAATTTTTCTGCAACAGCCAATGAAGAAACTAATCCAAAACTGAAAAATAATGATGTAATTATGGTAAGGCGATCGGGTCGCGCTACGTTCTCGGATAATGTAGGCGGGACTCTCGCTCCTCTGAGTCCGCTGTTAGGAATATTTCGGTTGTTCGATATTTTTCGGTGATTGGAATAGACTGGCCTTAAGACCTCAGAAACCCGCTTTCTAGAAAAAATTGCGGTTTTGTAATGAAATATCTAGGAATCAACCGGTTTCCTGAAACTCCGCCACCAATACAGACGTTTAAACTAATAAGTTGTAGAAATCCAATGAAACCAGGGAAACAATCTCAAGTAGCACTGTTTAATCATAAAAAAGCCGCTAATCTGGAAAAAATGTCTTCTGGGCTTTATGAAGAAGATCAATTTTTAGGCAGAAACAAAACCGAGGCAGAAGAGTTAAGTTTTTGGGAAGTTTGCCGCAGCCGCTCCATCTTAGTCATCGGCGTAGCAGCGGCAGTGACTACCGGAGTTTTCGCCTGGACGCTCAATCAAAAAAGCGAGTACGAAGGCCGCTTTCAATTATTAGTAGAACCCGCAGTTACGGAAAATACTTTAGCTAAAATATACTCGGGTGAGCTGAAACTGCAACCAGCGGCTCCCGCAACTCAAGAAAAGGGCGGTTTTGACTACGAATCCCAAATTCAAGTTTTGCAAAGCCCGCAAGTAATGTCGCCGATTATTAAACAGTTGCAGGCTAAGTATCCCGAAATAAATTACAACTACCTCTTGAACCAAAAAGCAGATAATTTGCCGTTTTCTCAGCAAACCAGGCTATCAATTAATCGCTTCAAAAATACCAAGATTATCGAAGTTAGATATCGGGATTATGATCCGAAAAAAATTCAGTTCGTTTTGGAAAAAGTTGCGCTAGGCTACCGCAACTACAGCGTGCAAGATACCACAACTCAAATTAGTCAGACTCTGGACTTTGTGAAATCGCAAATTCCCAACCAGCGAAAGCGCCAACAAGCTCTGCAAACAGAAATTCAAAAATTGCGGCAGCAGTACAATTTCATCGACCCGCAAATTCAAACGCAACAGCTTTCGCAGCAAATCAGCCAACTTCAAGCGCAAAGATTGGACGCGCAAACGCAGCTCAATCAGCAGAGATTGCTCTATTCCAATCTGCAAAATCAGCTCGGATTAAACCAGCAGCAAGCGCTGATGGCCTCGGCTCTGAGTCAAGCTCCCCGCTATCAAGGAATGCTGACTCAATTGCAACAATTAGAAGGGCAAATTGCGATTAACTCGGCTACATTTACAGACCAAACTCCGCAAATGCAATTGTTGCGAGAACAGCGCAAGAACCTGATTCCTTTATTAAAGAAAGAAGCCCAACAAGTTCTGGGAACTGATTTGGCTAAGGTAAGTTCACAAGTGCTGGCTTTTCAAGATCCGGTGCGGATTAAGTTAATCGAGCAGTTTATCGGTACTGCTAATTTAATTCAGGTCCTGGGCGTGCGGAATCAAGTTTTGGAACAAGCTGCTAAGCAGGTGAATGAATACTCTCAAAAATTCCCGGTGATTTTGCGGCGCTATTCCGATTTGCAGCGGGAGTTGGATGTGACTAACAATACGCTGAATAGTTTGCTGGCTAAACAGCAAGCTTTGCAGCTTGAAGCTGTGGGAAAAAAAGAGGTGGCTTGGGAAGTTATTGCTAAGCCGGAAATTCCGCGTTACAAAAATGGCGAGTTGATGGCTGTTGCTCCGATTATGCCTTTGAATTTGGCTTTGGGGGGATTGGCTGGTTTGCTGTTTGGTATGCTGGCGGCGCAGTTGGCGGAACGGTTTAACAATAAAACGGTGTTCCAAACTCCAGAGGATGTCAAACAGTCGATTCGCCTGCCTTTGTTGGGGGTAATTCCTGCTAGCGATAAAATTTTGAGACTTCCTCCTGCTGACACAAGCCCGGTGGATGTGGCAATTTCGCCGATGCCGACGGATGCTTTTCAAGAAGCTTTTCGATCGCTCAATGCGAATATTCGCTTACTCAACCTTGATACTCCAATCAATTCTTGTGTAATTACTTCTTGTCAAGTAGGTGACGGCAAGTCTACGGTAGCAGTAAATCTGGCGCGGGCGGCGGCTGCAATGGGGCAGCAAGTGCTGTTGGTGGATGGGGATTTACGGCGCCCGCAGGTACACGAAATGCTGGGTTTACCGAATTGGCAAGGCTTGCACAATGTGATTGCTGATGATGTGGATGTGCAACAGGTGATTGTGCGATCGCCCCGCGATGAAAATTTGTTTGTGTTAACTTCCGGCCCGGTTCCTCTCGATCCCACAAAGGTGCTTTCTTCCCGAAAAATGCAGCATTTAATGGCAGCTTTGTCAAGTCATTTTGACTTAGTTATTTACGATACTGCGCCGCTTTTAGGTTTGGCGGATGCGAATTTGTTGGCGGCTCACACTAACGGATTGATGCTGGTAGTGGGGCTGCATCAAACTGAGCGGGAGGCGCTGTTGTTGGCTTTTGAAGATTTGAAAATGGCCGGCATTCCGCTGTTGGGAATGGTGGCGAATAACGATAAAGGCAGCAGGTATTACTATCAGTCTTACGTGCAGGATTACGTTCAGGAAAAGTCGGTTTGAGGGAGAGGAATTGAGAAATGTGTAGTGGAACAGGCCGGAAAGCCTGTTCTTGAGAATGCAAGGCTGGCGGGACACCCGACCCGATATTTCATCGATCTTGCACCATTAATTGTGCATAAAGCTTTCAGGGGCGGCCGGGACGCCCCACAAGAAAATTTAACTTTTATGGAACAGGCCGGAAAGCCTGTTCTTGAGATTTGTGCGTGATTTCAGAAAGACAAATTTTCTTAAGATTTGCGATCGAGACTCTGAACTATAATTAAAAGTAGAGAAATTTAAACAAATCGCGGCACTTGCAACTTGGCAAGACCTGAAAGAAAACGTGGGTGGTAAATTCCTATTTTGTAATACCTTGATACAACTCCCTGCCTAGACTGAAAACTAGCAGGGAGTTTTGTGTTTTTTACACAGGAGATGAAACAATGGCTATTGCTACTATCAACCCGGCAACGGGAGAAACGCTGAAAACTTTCGAGCCGATCGCGGATGAGGTAATAGAAGCTAAGCTGGAATTAGCACAGCAGGCTTTTAAGAAATACCGCCAACTGCCGTTTGAGCAGAGAGCCCTGTGGATGCAAAAAGCTGCAGATATCTTGGAGCGCGATCGCGAAATTTACGCTGAAATGATGACCCTGGAAATGGGTAAAACGCTCAAATCTGCGATCGGCGAAGTGGAAAAATGCGCCTTAGTTTGTCGATATTACGCCAAAAATGCTGCTCAATTTATGGCAGACGTACCGGCAACCACTGACGCTAGCAGCAGCTTTGTCCGCTACCAACCGCTAGGGGCTATTTTAGCCGTCATGCCATGGAATTTCCCATTTTGGCAAGTTTTTAGGTTTGCGGCGCCAGCACTGATGGCGGGCAATGTCGGCTTGCTAAAACACGCTTCCAACGTGCCTCAGTGCGCTTTGAAAATCGAAGAAATTTTCACGCTTGCTGGCTTTCCCGAAGGAGTGTTTCAAACTTTGTTAGTCGGCGCCGACAAAGTAGCCGATATCGTTGCGGACGATCGTATAAAAGCAGCAACTCTCACCGGTAGCGAACCAGCGGGTGAAAGTTTGGCAGCAAATGCTGGCAAAAATTTGAAAAAAGTAGTGCTGGAATTGGGAGGAAGCGACCCATTTATTGTGATGTCCAGCGCCGATTTAGCAGCAGCTTTATCAACTGCTGTGACATCCAGGATGCTCAATAACGGTCAATCTTGTATCGCAGCCAAACGCTTTATTGTAGCAGAAGAGATTGCCGACGAATTCATCACAAGATTTGTCGAAAAATTGGAGCAATTAAAAGTAGGTGATCCGATGTTGCCAGAAACCGATATCGGCCCTTTAGCTACTCCCGCAATCCTCAAAGACTTGGAGAATCAAGTGCAAACTTGCATCCAATCGGGAGCAAAACTTCTGACAGGTGGCCGCCCATTGTCAGAGAAGGCCGGCAATTTCTACTTGCCAACTATTCTGGCAGACATTCCGCCCAAAGCCTCTGCCCGTCAAGAAGAATTTTTCGGACCCGTAGCTTTAGTATTCCGAGTTGCAGACATCGATGAGGCGATCGCCCTCGCAAATAGCACATCTTTTGGCTTGGGTGCGTCAGCTTGGACTACAGTAAACTCAGAGAGCGAGCGCTTTATTTCCGAACTAGAGGCCGGCGCGGTATTCATCAACGGTTTAGTAAAATCAGACCCGAGATTGCCCTTCGGCGGCATCAAACGCTCCGGTTACGGACGCGAATTGAGCATCCAAGGAATGCACGAATTTGTTAACATAAAAACAGTGTGGGTGAAATAAGCTCCCACTCTATCAACCGATCGCACAAATCTACATAAGCCTGCGTTTATCTGCGTTTATCTGCGGTTAAAAATTACCATTTAGTATTTTTGCGATCGGTTGAAAAAGACCCACAACCCCCATTAACCGAGGAGAAAAACGGAAATGAACACAGCTCAACTATTGGTAAAATGTTTAGAAAATGAAGGCGTAGAATACGTCTTCGGACTTCCCGGAGAAGAAAATTTAGAAATTTTAGAAGCCCTGAGAAACTCTTCAATTAAATTTATTACTACTCGCCACGAACAAGGCGCCGCTTTCATGGCAGACGTTTACGGTCGTCTCACAGGCAAAGCCGGCGTTTGCTTGTCCACCTTGGGGCCAGGCGCAACTAACTTAATGACAGGAGTTGCTGACGCCAACTTAGACGGCGCTCCTTTAATAGCAATTACCGGACAAGTCGGCACAGACAGAATGCACATAGAATCGCACCAATATTTAGATTTGGTCGCCATGTTTGCGCCAGTTACTAAGTGGAATGCTCAAATTGTTCGCCCCAGCACGACGGCAGAAATTGTCCGCAAAGCCTTTAAAGTAGCTCAAAGTGAAAAGCCGGGAGCAGTTCACATTGACTTACCTGAAAACATCGCAGCAATGCCTGCTGAAGGAGATCCGCTCACCAAAGACAACCGCGAAAAAACTTTTGGCGCTTACCAAAGCTTGAATAAAGCCGCGGTGGCAATTTCCAAGGCAAAAAGTCCTCTGCTTTTAGTAGGAAACGGCGCAATCCGCGCTAACGCCAGCGATGCTTTGACACAGTTTGCTACTCGATTAAATATTCCTGTAGCTAATACTTTCATGGGCAAAGGTGTAATTCCTTACACTCATCCTTTGGCACTGTGGACGACGGGATTACAAAAACGGGATTACATTAGCTGTGCTTTTGAAGAAACGGATTTAGTGATTGCTGTTGGCTACGATTTGATTGAATATTCCCCTAAGAAGTGGAATCCCGACGGAAAAATTCCCATTATTCACATTGGATCTCTGCCAGCAGAAATTGACAGCAGTTATATTCCTCTTATAGAAGTTGTGGGGGATATTTCTGATTCCCTCAATGAAATTTTGCAGCGTGCCGATCGCATGGAGAAAATAGACCCTTTTGCTAAGCAATTGCGGGCGGATATTCGCGCTGGGTACGAACAATATGCAGCCGACGACGGTTTCCCGATCAAGCCACAAAAACTCATTTACGATTTGCGGCAAGTCCTGGGCCCGGAAGATATTCTTATATCTGATGTGGGAGCTCACAAAATGTGGATCGCGCGGCACTATCATTGCGATCGCCCGAATACCTGTTTGATTTCCAACGGCTTTGCGGCGATGGGAATTGCGATTCCGGGTGCGGTAGCTGCAAAACTCGTTTATCCCGATCGCAAAGTAGTAGCAGCCACCGGCGACGGTGGTTTTATGATGAATTGCCAAGAGTTAGAAACTGCTTTGCGAGTCGGTACTAATTTTGTGACGCTGATATTTAATGACGGCGGTTACGGGTTAATTGAATGGAAGCAGCAAGATTATTTTGGTCATTCAGATTTCGTCAAATTTGGCAATCCCGATTTTGTGAAATTTGCGGAAAGTATGGGTTTAAAAGGCTATCGAGTGGAAGCTGCAACGGATTTTATTCCCATCCTCAAAGAAGCCCTTGCTCAAGATGTTCCTTGCGTGATTGACTGTCCGGTAGACTATCGGGAAAATGCCCGTTTCAGTCAATTATCTGGGGATATGAGTTGCAATTTGTAAGAGTAGCTAGAGTCCCGGCTTCTTTAAGAAGTCGGGGCTCCTATAATGGACATTCTTCGAGATAGAGTTTTGTAGCTTGTTTAAGATTGGCGATCGCTTCTTCTATGGTTTCGCCTTGGTCAACTGTGGGGACTTCTGGACATTCGGCAATGTACTTCTGCCAATTATTTTACCCAAGTATGATAAGCATAAATCACTTCCTCTTCCTTCTGGTGAGGGTTTGCAATTTGCTTCTCAATCTCTCCGTAGAGTTTTGTTTCCACTTGTCGGAGTTGTGATATCAAATCCGGTAGCATCGGAATTAATATTACCCACGGCCAGGACAGGGCGCCGTGCCTAATCGAGTCAACAGTTAACACTCAACCATTCAGTTTTTCGACCCGCCCGTCAACAGTCAACAGTCAACAGTCAACAGTCAACAATCATTCCGGTGGTACCGGAATTGATATCAAATCTAATCACTTCAAACCCAATAATAAAGCGATTCCGCCGATCGCACCAACTACCCCCAAAACAGCCCGAATGCTCACTTTTTCGCCCGCCAGCACCGCTAAAGGCAGTATAAACAGGGGACTGGTAGAACTGAGTGCTTGAGCGATTGCTGCGGGTGCATATTTCAGCGAAATCTGTTGCAGGAAAATTCCGAGATAGGTTCCTAAAAAAGCTGCAATAATTATTGCACCTAATATTTTTGAGGATTTTAATTGTTTGAAAGTGTCAAGGTTTTTTGGGTTCAAAAAGCACAGCATGACTGCCATGCCACCGCTTAAACGCAAGGCTGCTGTCCACAGGGGATCAATATCTATTTGAGTGAAGGCGGCGCGGGATAAAACTGCTCCAGCGGCGTGGGATGTTTGTCCTAATAAACTAATACCTAATCCTTGCCAAAGATGTTTTGATGGTAAGGTTGTTTCGGCTGTTCGTTCTGCAATTACCCACGCTACGCCGCAGATAGTTAAAAGAATGCCAGTACAAGCAATAGGCGATAACTTTTCTTGCAAAAATATTAAGCCCAATAAAGCTGTTAAAGGGGGAGATAGGGTTTCTAAAAGCAGCGTTCGCCTCGCGCCTAAATATTTTAATACGATAAAGAAAGCGGTGTCTCCGATGCCAATTCCTAGACCGCCGCTGATGAGGAGCATTACTAAAATATTAGGGTTGATTCCGGGTAAGGGTTTGCCTAATATTAGTACAGTGGCAAGAAGCATGAAAAGGGCGATCGCGCCTTTGAGCAAATTTAGCACGACTGCGGGGATTTGCTGTCCCACTCGCTGCCAGATTGTGGAAGATAGAGCCCAGACAAATGCAGCGCCTAAAGCGGCGATTTCACCCATAAAATCTGTTGACTGTTGACTGTTGACTGTTGATTGTTGACTGTTGTCATTAGTTACCAATTCGCAATTCCCGATGCCCGGTTCCCCATGCCATATAAATTAGGGTTCCCGGTGGCCTACCTGGAACCCTAAATTTATTAAGCTTTTTTAGCAGTGGGCGGTGAACATAAATCAATACCATCATGTCCGAATAGAGGAATAAAGCAATTCGCTTGCGGTTTGGGATGGCTTCGTTCCTTTCTTCGGACACCCAAGATATGTCTACCTACTGATTAACGTGGTGGTAATTGCGGAGATTGGCTAGGTTGAAATTGTGACCGCATATCTGTTCTTACCCAAGAACCAAAACGATCGGGACGAACGCATTCAGCATTATCTAATTCGTCTTTGAGTTTAGTGGCGAAAGATTCAAACATATCGACTAACGCCTGACGATCTGTTAAGCAACCTTGGAGAGCAATAAGTTGTTCCAGCGTCCAGTTATACAGTTGAGTGTCCCCTTGTTCAATGCGTAAATAGAACTGATTCTCAAACTGTGCAAGATTAGAGTAGAAGTTCTCAACTTCTGCCTTAATCAAGTTCATATCCAGGTAGAATTGTTGCTGTTTCAATTCTGCAAAAATCGTATTTTTGAGGTTCTGCGTGAAGTTTTGGTTCAGCTCAGTTTGGACGATAGTAGAGACATCATTACGGAAGTTGAGAATCTTGTTATCCAAGCTAACATTAATGCGATTGTCAAGATCGTTGACAATATTATTAGTCACTAACTGCACGTTGCTAGTGCTAGATTGATTAACAACCGTATTGATGCGAGCATCAATGTTAGATTCAATCTGCTGAATGACCAGATTTTTAATGTTTTGGCTTTGGTCAGCAATTTTGAGATTAACTACCGCATTAATCCGCTGATCCATGTCGTGTTGAATTTGCTGAACAATTTGAGTGTTAATATCTTGAGATAGATTAGACACTTTCAGGTTCACGACATTATCGATGCGTTGATCGATGTAAGTTTGCATCTGCTGAATCACCAGATTCTTCACATTCTGGGTTTGATCAGAAATCTTGATGCTCACCACATTCTCAACACGCTGATCAATAGTATGTTGGAGTTGCTGAATTACCTGATTAGTGATCTCTTGAGATTGATTGGCGATTTGGACATTAACGGAGTTACTAATGCGCTCATCAATATCAGTCGATATTTGATTAATTACCTGGGTATTAATCTCTGTAGACTGATTGGCAACTTTGATGTTAACTACATTCTCAATCCGTTGCTCAAGTTCAGTTTGCATTTGCTGAACTACAAGGTTCTTAACTTCTTGAGTCTGATTAGCCACTTTGAGATTAACGACGGCCTCAACACGCTCATTGAGTTCGGTTTGCATTTGTTGCAGCACTAAGCTTTTAATCTCTTGGGTTTGTTCAGAGATTCTTACATTCACCTGCTCACTAACAATGCGGGGGATTCGGGCAATAAATAAGTCGTTGAGATTTTTGTTGAAGTATCCCGACCAATTGTGAAAATTCTGATTAAAACTAACTTCCATTTGTTGGGTAAGAGTTTTAAGCATAAACTCCAGCCGTGCTACCTTCATCGCTAAGTCTTTAGCTTGAGTTTGATAGCCTTTAAGCAGCCATTTTTCCAAATTGTCCCAATAAGCTTCTTTTTTCTCGTTCGGGTCACCTGTTACTGTGATGGAAGTATTGATTTGGGCTGCCATTTGCTGCCACATTTGTTCAATCTGATCTTGGTCAAAAGTGAAGTTAAATCCACTGCTACTAATATTGATATTTTCAGTACCAGAGCTAGCTGTACCACCAGTGGTAACTGCTGTATTACTAGAGCTAGTTGTACCACCAGTGGTAACTGCTGTATTACTAGAGCTAGTTGTACCACCAGTGGTAACTGCTGTACTATTAGATCTAGTTGTGCGACCACCACCCACTACACTAACAGTGCTTTCGCTGCTGCCCGTACCAGGTTTTTGTTTTTCCTTTTCTTTCTCTACTTCTACATCAGTGATGTTATTGATTTCTAAAACAACTTGCCCTTGGTTATCTTCTATGTATGTATCAAAAAAGAAGCCCGAGATGGTTGTTTTTTCTGTGACTTCAAAAATAACTTCATCTTTGAAGCCATTTAAGGAACACCAACTTTCGCTAACTTCATTTCCTGTCAACTTGGAGATAAATTTTCCCCCTTGAATCAAGAGTAACGCCCAAGGTTCTAATTGGAAATTTTTTGCTTCTGCTCCATAAGTGGCATTGCTTTCCCGAATCTTGACGCGATAGTTCCCTGCGGCTAACTCGATAGAATTAGCATTGGCTTTTTTAAGAGTTGAGAGATAATTGCCATCAAGCGGATAGCAGTTTGTCTTGCTATCAACGGTTAAAGTTTGGGAATTCTGTTGATTGCCAGTGATTGAAACAGTTACTTGTCCTTGATTATCAGCACTATAGACATCAAAGAATAAAGCACAGACTACAGCTTTTTCTTTGATGTCTAACTGCAATTTGTCGTTATAGCCGTTTAAAGTTGCCCAAGTTCCACCTGTTTCAACACCTGTCTTTGTGTTGATAAAGGTACTGCCCTCAAGTCCATAAATCCAGAGAAAAACAAAAGGCTCACCAACGGTATTGTCGGCACTATAACTGTAGCTACCACTGCTAATTTGGATGTCAAAAGTTCCTTTGTCTAATGTCAGAGACTTAGCAACATTTTGTTGCAAGTTATTCATCTGATCGGTATTGATAACGTAACAGTTTGCTTTGGCATCAATTGTTAACAGTTTCATAGTTACCTCCCTAGTTGTAGTAGTTGTTTGTGCCGCTTGTGTAGCTTCAGTGTTAACTTTTGGAGTGATGGTTGCGCTCACTTCTGCTGCTGGTTGATAAACCGCTATTCCTGCCCAACGACCGCTAGGCTTGGTTTGAGCCACTAATGTGCCTTTACCTGTCTGGGTATTAATGCGGATTAATTGGCCGTCTTTTCCCAAATTAAAAAATCTGCCGGTAACGCCATAAAGGACATTGCCAACAAATTCCATACTGCCAATACCAGGAAATCCGGTATCACCAATAGTTTTAACTTTGCTAGTATCGAGATTGCATCTAGCAAGTAATTTCTTCTTTTCGTAACCAATTAATGTGATATATGCTATGCCATTGCTATCAAAGGCAACTTCGCCACAGTTGTAGTCTTTATTAGCTACGGTAGCTACTGGTGTACCTTTTCCTGTTTTGAGATCCAGGGCAATCAGTTGTTTAGCTGTGGTGGCATAAAGGGTTTGACGTTGGGCATTATAAGCCAAGCCGGCTGTAGCAAAGCCCGTATCCCCAATGACAGCCGTATCGCCGGTTTTGATGTCAATTTTAACGAGCTGCGTTGTGCCACCTTCTTGCTCAATGCCATAGAGTTGTGAATCAACAAAGGCAATATCATACACTTCTGTAATGAGCTCACCGATGAATGTTGCTTTACCTGTGGCTAAATCAAGAGTATACAGTTTACTTAACTGATTTGAGACACAATCTTGGATATACACTGTCCCTGGAACCATAGCTAAATCCAAAGAAGATATATTGCTTGCCTGATTACTCATCTTTTTCTATTTTTATTAAATAAAAAAGCAGATGAAAGTAACAGTGCGGTTGGTCATCAGTTATTTCAACTGATTTTGGGAAAATACTCGGCTAGCAACGACAGCCACCAGCGAGTGCGAGATCAAGTGATGAGAGATGCAGTTGGAGCTGCTTGGCTATTTAGCACAGAGCGCTTTATTAAGACATCCCTAGCTTTCCTCGCAGTGGGCGGGGAGAGAATCGAAGTCTCATACCTTTCGGTGTCAGATTTTGAGTCTGATGCGTCTACCAATTTCGCCACCCGCCCTTTTTGGTTTCACCATAATAAAATCCCGATCAATTTCCTGCAAGCAAAGATTCATAGTCTTTTGAACTTGCCCAGCGATCAATCTCTCTGGCGCGCAATACTGGTACAGGATGGGACAAATGAGCCGTCTGAGCTTGTTTGAGCATATCTCCGAGTTGAGTGGTGCTGAGATCGTCGTAGGCTCGCGCCTGCGCCAAAAACTCGTCTACATTCAGTTTTTGGTAATCACTTAATGTGAAATCTGCTATTAGACTTGTTTTGCCAAACAGTTAAGAAATCATAATCGAGGTTGCTGATGACGGTATTTCCCTTAGTGCTGATAAACTCAGCATCTGCTAGAATTGGTCGCAAGTTTGACCGCTCCGGGGATGACTATTAGTCTATCTAGAAGGGTAGATAATTTTTTTTTTAGTAATAAAGCGTAACATCGTTCTGTATCCGCTCAATAATCCGGGGTAAATCGCTCAACAATGCACCTCAAATGACGCAAAATCGTTCCTGAGTGGGTAGTCCGCCCCGAATTATTGAGCGGATACATCTTTCTCATCTTTCAGTGGTGCGAAGTCAGCAGCAACGAGCATTTTATCGAGCTCGTACTCGCTCCATGCCATAGAGTTGTGAATCAACAAAGGCAATATCATACACTTCTGTAATGATCTCACCCATGAATGTTGCTTTACCTGTGGCTAAATCAAGAGTATACAGTTTACTTAGGGCTTGCTGAAAAAAGGGGGAAAAGTGACGGGGATTGGAGGGGCGAGCAGTAGCTGGGTGGTAAGCGTGCAGGAAAAACGGGTAAGATAGTTCAAAACCCGTGCATTATCGTTGGCTCCCGTGTACCGAAAAGTCGAACCCACCCCAAGCTCAGCCCAAGACTTTAAGCTGCCCTTTGAAGGAAAGTTGGCTGCGACTAACCGTTGGGTGCAGCGAGCCGAACTAATACCGTGGTAGGAATTTGAATCAGAATACGCCCAAAATTTCGTGGCAGAAGTGGGACCTCCCGCTAAATCATTTCGGCTGGCGTTAGGCTCGTTAATCATTAAGGAAAAACTAGGAATTAGTGATAGAGAAACCGTAGAGCAAATTCGAGAGAATCCTTACCTGCAATACTTTATAGGTTATTTATCCTATAGCAATGAGGAGCCATTTGACCCTTCACTATTCGTTCATTTCCGACAAAGAATCAGTGACGAATTGGTGAACAAAGTCAATAGAGAAGTGGTGAGGAGATTGAGAGAATTAGTTCGAGGCGAGGGCGAAAAAAAAAATCCCGAAGCAGAGAGGGAACAGCCGAAAAATCAAGGAAAATTAATCCTATAGCAATCCTAAATGATTTTCTATATCGAGAGCAATCCTAAATGATTTTCTGTGTGTAAGTATATTGACGTATTTTGGGGAAATCAAATTTATGTTCGTTAGTAAAAAAATCAAACAAAAATTTGACAATCTTAAAAGATCTACATAAATACCAATACTTTCTTAAAAAGTTTTTAGCTTGTAACCAAATAT